>NZ_JBEZEH010000113.1:0-23018 GCF_040648775.1 Micromonospora sp. NPDC049089 | reverse complement strand
ACCCGACGCAGTCGATCGGCACGCCACGGGCCTTGAAGTCGCGCACCATGTTGTAGACGCCCTGGGTCTTGGCGTGCGTCCAGTTGTCGGTGTTGTAGTCGTTGTAGCAGAGCTTCGCGCCCGGGTCCGCGGCACGCGCCGCCCGGAACGCCGCCTCGATCCAGTCGTTGCCGGTGCGCTGGAGGTTGGAGTCGCGACGGCCTCCGGAGCTGCCGTCGGCGAACGCCTCGTTCACCACGTCCCACGCCACGACCTTGCCACGGAAGTAGGTGGCCACCTGCGTGACGTGGTTGAGCATCGCCTGCCGCAGCGCGGTGCCGCTCATGCTCTCCATCCAGCCGGGCTGCTGCGAATGCCATGCCAGGGTGTGACCCCGCACGCTCATCCCGCGGCTGCGGGCGTGGTTGACGATCTGGTCCGCCGCCCCGTAGCTGAACTGGTTCTGCTGCGGCTCGGTGGCGTTCATCTTCATTTCGTTCTCGGCGGTCACCATGTTGAACTCACGGTTCAAAATCGTGGTGTACGCGCTGTCGGAGAGCTTGAAGCCGGCCACCGCCGTACCGAAGTAGCGACCCTTCTCGGCGGCGGACGCGCCGAGCGTCGTCCCGGCGGAGGCGGGCGCCGTCGCGAACAGCGCCATGCCGGCGGCGAGGGCACCCGCGCCGGCCAGCGCGACGGCGGCTCTGGATGCCGCCTTCCATCTCGGACTTCTCATCGTGTGACTCCTTTGAGGGTGGTGGGGTGGGAAGGGGAGATCAGGACACCGAACAGGCGGCACCGTTGAGCGCGAACGAGGTGGGCTTGCCGGTGCCGCCCTCGTGCGTGGCCTGGAAGCCGATCTCGACCGACGCGTTCGGGGCGATGGTGTTGTTGTAGGAGACGTTGCGGGCGGTCACCGCGCCGCTCACCGGGGCGTACTGGGCGTTCCAGCCGCTGGTGATGCGCTGTCCGCTGGGCAGCGTGAAGGTCAGCGCCCAGCCGTTCACGGCGGTGGCACCGGTGTTGGTGATGACCACGCTCGCGGTGAAGCCGCTGTTCCAGGCGTTGACCGTGTAGCCGACCCGGCAGGCGCCGTCGGTCGGCGGCGGCGTGGTCGGGGGCGGCGTGGTCGGGGGCGGAGTCGTCGGCGGCGGCGTGGTCGGGGGCGGAGTCGTCGGGGGCGGGGTCGTCGGCGGCGCGGTGCCGTCCAGCCCGAAGAAGCGGATCACCTGCGCGGCGTCGACCGGCAGGTTGTGCGTGACACCCTGCATGCTGATCGCCTCGACCGGCGCCATCGGGCCGCTGCTGCCGTACCGGGTGCGGGTGTGGCCGGACTGCGGGGAGTCGGTGTACGTCGGGGTCTGGCTCAACCCGTGCACGTTGGTCCACTGCTTGACCTGCTCGCCGAAGTTCGGATAGCGCAGCGTCTCGTCGTTGGTGCCGTGCCAGATCTGCATCCGGGGTCGCTGGCCGGTGTAGCCGGGGTACGCCTCCCGGACCAGGTCACCCCACTGCTGCGGGGTCCGGATGAGTTGCCCGTTGGCGCACTGGCTGTTCCATTCCGAGGTGCCGCCGGTGGCGAAGCAGGCGAACGGCACCCCAGCGAACGAGGCGCCCGCCGCGAACACGTCCGGGTAGACGCCCAGCATGACGTTGGTCATCATCGCGCCGGACGAGGTGCCGGTGGCGAAGATCCGCGCGGGGTCGGCGGAGTAGCGCTGCTTCACGTAGTCGACCATCGACATGAGCCCGACCGGATCGCTGCCGCCGCCACGGCGCAACGCCTGCGGTGAGTAGACGTCCCAGCACTTGCTGCTGCGGGTTGCCGACGGGTAGATCACGATGAACCCGTACCGGTCCGCGAGGGAGGCGTACTGGGTGCCCGAGTGGAACGCGGGGCCCGTCCCGGTGCAGTAGTGCATGGCCAGGAGGATCGCCGGTCGGGTGGCTACCCGGTCCGGGACGTACAGGTGCATTTGCAGGTTGGTGGGGTTGGTGCCGAAGTTGGTCACCTGCGTGAGCGTCGCCGCCGACGCGGGAGCGGCGAACGTCAACGCGGCGGCGGCCAGTGTCACGGCCGCCATGACGACGCCAAGCATTCTCGTCTTCAGTGTCATCGTCGCGATCCTTTGCGGAAAAAGGCGCGTGGAAGGGGACTTAAGTCGAGGACTGCCCTTCGCCCGACCTTGACCGCGGCTCGCGTGACCATGTCAGCTTCAATCGAGCACACCCGATTGTCAAGACTTCCGGAAACCTTTCGCCGCAACGGTTCCGGCGGCCACCTGCGCGATAATGGGCATCGACGGGCGTCTTCAGCACCGGTGGGCGGCGATGAATTATCGGCACGTTTTCGGAACCTGCCAGGCCGCCGCTGGGCACACGGCACGACGGCGACCCGACCGGGTCACCCCGGCCGCCCGCACCGCCACTCAGTGGATGTCCCGCCCTCGCTCGTCCGGCACCCCGGACTTGCGGTAGAAGTACGTGTTGATCTGGTCGCGCCACTCGGTGGCGCAGCGCACCTGCTCGTCGAGGCGTTCGGCGACCCGCTCGTACACGCTCGGGTCGATCATGCCGGTCAGCGTCTGCCACCTGCGTCGCATCGCCGTCACCTCCTCGACCCCGGCGAAGTGGGTGTCGTAGATGTGCTGGATGACCGTCGAGCCGCTGTGCAGCACGTGCCCGTACGGCACGTGGTGGAAGAAGAGCAGCAGCTCGTCGGGACAGGTCTCGGGTGACTCGTACACCTGCGCCCAGTACGGCGGGTACTGGCCGGCGAAGCCGGTGCCCGACGCTCGGCTGCGGTCCACACCGACGCCGTCGCGGTCGGCGAAGTGGTAGGTGCCCCACCGGGTGTACTCGTACCCGTCGACGCCGGGACCGTAGTGGTCGCCGGGGTTGACCATGAAACCGACACCCAGCGGGGCGGTGTAGCGCTCGTACGTGCGCCACGAGTCGTCCATGATCTCGTGCAGGACCCGCCGCACCAGCTCCGCGTCGGCGGTCGCCGACGGCGGAAAGGTCAACGTGATCCACTCGTCGAGGATCGCCGTCGGGTCCCGCCGAGGGTCCCAGGCCAGCCGGCCGAACGCGTACAGGTTGGCCTGCGCCAACGGATGCCCGGTCCAGAAGAGGTCGTCGCCGACGTTGGCGACGGCGACCATCCCGCCGCCCGCCGCCGACTCCCCCGTGACCACGTCGGCGATCGTCCGCCCATCCGGCCCCCAGGGAGCGAAGCCGAGCACCTCACTCCACCACGGGCCGAGGTGGCAGACGTGCCGCTGTTGGCCCGTGTACTCCTGAGTGACCTGCAACTCCACCGCCAGCCGGGTCGCCGGCATCGCGGCGAGCACCGGTGAGACCGGCTCGCGCGGCTGGAAGTCCACCGGGCCGAACTTCACCTGGACGACCACGTTGGTACGGAACCGCCCGTCGAGCGGGGCGAAGTGGTCGTACGCGGCCCGAGCCCGGTCGGTGGACCGGTCCCGCCAGTCCTGGTGGTGGTTGTAGACGAACGCCCGCCAGTGCACCACTCCCCCGTGCGGGGCGAGGGCCTCGGCCAGCAGGTTCGCCCCGTCGGCGTGGTCACGGCCATACGTGAACGGGCCGGGTTGCCCCTCCGAGTCGGCCTTCACCAGGTAGCCGCCGAAGTCCGGGATCCGGTCGTACACCCGTCTGGTGGTGCCGGCCCACCAGACGCGTACGTTCTCGTCCAGGGGGTCGGCGGTCGGCAGGCCACCGAGGAGCACCGGCGCGGCGAAGCTGACCGACAGGTGCACCCGGATGCCGTACGGGCGCAGCGCGTCCGCGATCTCGGCCACGTCCCCGATCCGTTCAGTGAGCAGCAGCGCCTCGGTACGGGCCACATTGACGTTGTTCACCGATATCGCGTTGATCCCACAGGAGGCCAGCAGCCGCCCGTACTCCCGCACCCGGGCCAGGTCGCCGCGCGGACGGCCGTCCTGCCAGAAGATCGAGCCGCCCGCGTACCCCCGTTCGACCTGGCCCATCACCGGGTGCACTGCCACGTTGTCCCAGTGGTTCAACATTCGTCGGCGCAGCGCCGGCCGGTGCCACTCCGGGGGGCGGGCCGGGTCGAAGGCCGCCGCGCAGAGCCGGACCACGTGGAAGAGCCCGTACAGCAGGCCGGCGGGCGCGTCGGCCAGCACCGCCGTCACGTCGCCGGCCCGCGCCAACACGAAACCCTCGTCGCCGAGCGTCCCGCCGTCGCCCAGCTCGACCAGAGCCGCCTCGCCGGCGGCGCGGGCCGCCTCCACCGCCGGATTGGGCAGCTCGGCGGCATCGCGCAGGGCGAGCACCAGGTCGACGTCTACGTCCCAGGACGGGGAGTGCCACACCCGTCCGCCGTAACGGGCGCAGGCGCGCGAGACCTCGTTGAGGACGGTGTCGACGAGCAGCCCCTCGCCGTGCAGGAGGATGCGACGCGCGCCGAGCGACCGGAACGCCTCCGGCGGCAGCCAGGCCGGGTGAACGCGCGGTTCGCCACCGTCCATCGGCTCCTCGACGAACATCAGCTGCTCCAACTCCACCGACTCTTCGGCGTTCACCGGTCCTCCTCCAGCACGACAACCCCGTACGCCGGCAGTCGCAGGGCGCCGCCGGCCGCCGTACGGTCGCCGGTGAGCAGGTCGACGCCGCCGGTCCGGGCGGTCACCTCGACCGGCTCGGCGCGGTGGTTCAGCAGAAACAGCAGCCGCGACCCGTCCGCCGCGACCCGCACGGCGGATTCCAGGTCCGGCACGTCCGGGTAGGGCCCGAGCAGGTCGTGCCGGGCGAGCACCTGCCGAACCACCCAGGACACCCCGGCCTGGTCCAGCCCGGCGGCCACGTACCACCCGTCGCCGGCACCGAAGGAGTTACGGGTCACCGCGGGGGTGCCCGCGTAGAAGTCGGCCTGGTACGTGCCGACGACCTGCGCGCCCTGCGGAATCACCAGCTCGAACAGCAGGCTCGCGTCGACGTCGACCTGATCCGCGCCGTCGCCGAGGCGGACGGTGTTGACCACCTCCGGGCCGCGGGCGTCCCACTCGTCGACCCGGACGCCCATGAGCTGACCGAGCGGGCCCGGCACGTCCATCAGGAACGCCTGGTCGTTCTCGTCCACCCGGCCGGACAGGTAGGTGGTCAGCACCGACCCGCCGCGCGTCGCCGCCGCCTCCAGCCGCTGCGGCAGGTCACCCTTGAGCAGGTGCAGGGCCGGGGCCACGACCACGTCGTAGCCGGACAGGTCGGCGGCCACCGCGACGACGTCCAGGTCCACACCGGCGTCCCAGAGGGCCCGGTGGTACGCGAGCACGACCTGCTGGTAGCGGACCAGCCGGGACGGGCCGTCGGACAGCTCCAACGCCCACCAGCTGTCCCAGTCGAACAGCAGCGCCACCCGGGCCGGGGTCCGCGCGCCCAGTGACGCCGGGCCGAGCCGTTCCAGTTCGGCGCCCAGCTCGGCGACCTCCCGGAACACCCGGGTGTCGGAGCGACCGGCGTGGCCGATGACGGCACCGTGGTACTTCTCGCTGGCTCCACGGGAGGCCCGCAGCTGGAAGAAGAGGACCCCGTCGGCGCCGTGCGCCACGGCCTGCCAGCTCCACAGCCGCATCAGACCGGGGCGCTTCAACGGGTTGACGTCGCGGCACGCGGTGAAGCTCGGGGTCTGTTCCATCAGCCAGAACGGCTGGCCGTCCTTGAGCCCGCGCATGAGGTCGTGGGTCAGCGCCATCCTGGCCGCCGACGTGTCGTCGGGCGGGTAGTTGTCCCAGGAGACGAAGTCCAGATGAGGTGCCCAGCGGTGGTAGTCGATCGGGCGGTACATGCCCATGAAGTTCGTGGTCACCGGCAGTGCCGGGCTGGACTCCCGGATGGCCGCCTTCTCGTCGCGGAAGTTCGTCAGCATCGCATCGGAGGTGAACCGCAGGTAGTCCAGTGTGATGCCCGGGAACGCGGTGTGGTCCGGGCCGCGCCAGTGCTCGGTCAGCGCCGAGGGCGGCTCGATCTCCTCCCAGTCGGTGAAGGTGTGCGACCAGAAGGTGGTGTACCAGGCCTCGTTCAGCTCGTCGAGGGTGCCGTAGCGGTGACGCAGCCAGTTCCGGAAGCCGGCCGCGCACAGGGCGCAGTAGCAGGCGCCGCCGTACTCGTTGCCGACGTGCCAGGCGAGCACCGCCGGGGTGTCGGCGTAGCGACGGGCGACCCGGCGGGCCAGCTCCGTCGAGAGCCGGCGAAAGATCGGCGAGCTGGGGCAGGAGTTGTGTCGCTGACCGAAGCGGTGCTTGCGGCCCTCGAAGTCGGTCCGGGTCACCTCGGGGTACGCCTTCGCCAACCACGGTGGGTGGGCTCCGGTGCCGGTGGCCAGGCAGATCCCGCGTCCCTCGGCACTGGCCCGCTCGACGATCCTGTCCAGCAGCGCGAAGTCGTAGGTGCCCTCGGCGGGTTGGGTGAGCGCCCAGTCGAACACCCCGAGGGTGACCAGGTCGATCCGTGCCGTGTCGAAGAGACGGTAGTCCTGCTTCCACACGTCCTCGGGCCACTGTTCCGGGTTGTAGTCGCCCCCGAAGGGCACCTTGGCGCTGAGGGGCAGGCTCATCTGGTGAACTCCTCCCGGATCAGGTGGATCATCGGGTCGCCGACGCGCAGGTACGCCAGCACCGCGATCGACGCCAGCAGCATCAGCACCGCTTCGGAGAGGGCCGCGGTGATCCCGGCCGCTGCGGCCAGCAGCAGGGCGTTGCCGACGGCAACACCGGGGGTACGCACAAGGAAGTGCACGGCCAGCCGGAGCACGTCGCGGGTGCGGAAGTCGAACAGCGAGGTGATCACCAGGGCGTTGGCCGCGCAGAGCGTCACGCCCACTCCGATCAGCACCAGCGGCACCGCCCACCAGCTCGACAGGCCGACCGCGTCGCGGTAGGCGAGGTTCACGGCGAGCACTGTCAGCCACAGCAGCGTCGGCACCCAGACGCGCAGCACGCCGAGCACATTGGCCCGGTAGCCGCGCCAGAACAGGGTGGCCGGCCGCAGGTCGGTCAGGTCGGTTCGCTGGTGGCGCAGGGCGTACAGGGCGGCGGAGATCGCCGGGCCGACCGGTACCAGCAGGAACGCGGCGAGCGGCAGGTTGCTCGGATCGCGGCCCAGCACCAGCAGCGGAAGCAGGGCGGGCAACGTGGTGAGCAGCAGGAGCAACTCGACCACGAGCAGGATGTAGACGCGCGAGGTGATCCGCGACAGTGGTCCGTCGCCGAGCTGTCGCCGGGCCTGAGTCGCGCCACTCACGCTCGCTCCCTCCCGTCGACTCAGCTGATCCGTGGTCGCCGGGGGTCCGGCCGGGCCGCGCCAGGGGCGACCCGACCGGACTCCCGCCTATCAGCCGTTGTTCTTCTGGAACCGCTCGTACGCCTTGTTGACCAGGTCGATGTACTGGTCGGAGTTCTTGGCCTTCAGCTCGGCCACGTACGCGTCCCACTCACTGAGCGGACGCTGACCGAGGGCGAACTTCAGCGTGTTCTGGGTGACGAAGTCCTTCAGCGGCGTCTCCCAGAGCGACACCTGCTCGCGCTCCTCGTCGCTCAACGGGGCCGGCGGGGGCACCACCCTCGGCTTGCGGGCGTCCATCACCTTCTGGAACTCCAGCTCCTCCGGCGAGAAGAACCCGCGAACCAGGTCGGGAGTGCCGCCGTAGGCGAAGACGCCGTTGTGGAAGCCGAAGTCCTTCTGCAGGTGCTTGGGCGCCTTCGGGTTGAGCCCGAGGAAGTCGACCCCGGGGTTGAGCGTGCGCTTGCCGGACGCGTCCTTGGTGAAGGTCGTGCCCTCGACGCCCCAGCGGGCAAACTCCAGGCCTGCGTCCGAATACCACAACCAGTCGATGAACTGCATCATGGCCACGAAGTTCTTGCTCTCCCGAGCCTTCGTGGAGATCATGATGCCGTTCTCCAACCGGGGGAACGGGTTGATCTCGCCAGCCGGGCCGATCGGCAGCGGGATCTTGGCCATCTTGGCGTTCGGCAGGGTCTTGGCCAGGTCGGGGCGGTGGTTGTTGACCAGGGTCTGCGCGTTGCCGGTGACCACGAAGGACTTGCCGTTGGCGAGCTTCTGGCGTGCCTGGTCGTCGGTCTGGGTGAAGCTCTCCGGGTCGAGCAGCCCTTCGGCGACGAGCTTGTGCAGGTAGGTGACCATCTGCTTGTACTGCTCGGACGCGCCGGTGTAGCTGAACTTCTTCGCCGCCGGGTCCCAGGTCGCGTGCTGGTAGTCCCAGCCCGCCTGGGTGCCGTGGGCCGAGCCGAGGATGTTCAGCAACGCGCCGGTCGGGTTGGGCTTGCTGAAGAGGTCGGAGTACGGGTAGACGTTCGGGTACTTGGCCTTCATCGCCTTGAGCACCGTGTACAGCTCGTCCCAGGTCTTCGGGACCGCCAGGTTGAGCTCCTGCATGATGTCGGTGCGCACCAGCACCGTGTAGTCCTGCGTGGGCTTCTCGTGAAGGCCGGGCAGCAGGTAGAACTTACCGTCGGACTGCCGCAGGTTGTCGATCTCCGGCTGGAGGTTCCACTTGGTGATCTTGTCCTTGAGGTTGGGCATCAGGTCCAGGTAGTCGCTCACCGGGAGGATCGCCCCGGAGGACACGAAGGCGTTCTCCTGCGGGTGGTACGTCTTCGGGATGATCATCGGGGCGTCGCCGGCGCCGATCAGCAGGCTGCGCTTCTGCTCGTAGTCGCTCAGCGGCACGGCCACCGGTTCGATCTTGACATTGGTCCGCTTGGTGAGCTCCGACCAGAACAGCCAGTCTTCCTTGAGCGGGTAGAACGTGTGGTTGTTGTAGAGGGTGGAGAACGAGAGAGCCTCGGTGGCCTTGAACTGGTCGCCGATGCCGTAGTTGGCCATCGCGCCGACCCGGTTCTCGGAGAGGTCGGTCGACTCACCGGGGTCCTCGGAACAGGCGGTGGTAAGGGAGAGCGCGAGCAGACCCGCGGTGGCTACCGCCACGCGGCGCCACGTCTTGTGGAGCATGGCTCGTCCTTTCAATGGTGGGGTTCGGAGGTGCCGCGCGCTCGCCGTCATCCCTTGACCGCGCCGAGCATCACGCCGCGGACGAAGTACCGCTGGACGAAGGGGTAGACCGCCAGGATCGGCAGGGTGGTGAGCACGATCGTCACGGCCTGGAGTGTGGCCGCGGCCTGCACGACATCGGCCTCGGCCGCGCCTGACTGCTGTGCGTCGGTGGCACCCGCGATCAGGTTGCGCAGGTAGACGGTGACCGGCAGCAGGTCCTGCCGGTCGATGTAGAGGAACGCGGTGAACCACGAGTTCCAGAAGGACACCGCATAGAAGAGCACCATCGTCGCGATGATCGCCTTCGACAGCGGCAGCACGATCCGCAGCAGGATGCCGTACGTGTTCAACCCGTCGACCGCTGCGGCCTCCTCCAGCTCGCTCGGCAGACTCTCGAAGAACGCCTTCATGACCAGCAGGTTGAACACGCTGATGGCGTTGGGGACCACCACCGCCCAGATGGTGTTCTTCATGCCCAGGCTGGTGACCAGCACGTAGTTGGGAATCAGGCCACCGGAGAAGAACATGGTGAACAGCGCGACACCGACGAGCACTCCGCGCCCCTTGAGCTGCGGCTTCGACAGCACGTACGCGTAACAGGTGGTCAGCACGATCGAGATGAGCGTCGCGACCACCGTGTACACCACAGTGTTGCGGTAGTTCGTCCAGAACATCGAGTCGGACATCACCAGCTTGTACGCGGTCAGGTCGAACCCGCGCGGGAAGAAGGTGACCTTGCCGGCGATGATGTACGCCTCTTCGCTGAGCGAGCGGGCCACGATGTTGAGGAACGGGTACAACGTCACGACCACGACGCCGAGCAGGACGACAGTGTTGACGACGCGGAAGATCCGGTAACCCCGGCTGTCGTCCGGCCCGCGCGTCTTCGGGGCGTCGATCTTCGTACCGAAGGTCACCACAGGCTCGTCCCCACAGTGCGACGGGAGATGACGTTCGCCGACAGGACGAGGATCAGCCCGATCACCGCCTCGAAGAGGCCGATGGCCGCCGCGTAGCTGAAGTTGCTCGACTGGAAGCCCATCCGGAACAGGTAGGTGGAGACCACGTCGGCGGTCGGGTACGTCAACGGGTTGTAGAGCAGCAGGATCTTCTCGAACCCGACGGCCAGGAAGCTGCCGATGTTGAGGATCAGCAAGGTCATCATCGTCGGGCGGATGCCGGGCAACGTGATGTGCCAGGTCCGGCGCAGCCGGCCGGCTCCGTCGATCCGGGCGGCCTCGTACAGGTCCTCGTCGATGGTGGTGAGGGCGGCGAGGTAGAGGATCGTGCCCCAGCCGACCGTCTGCCAGACCTCGGACGAGACGTAGATGGTGCGGAACCACTCAGGTCTCTGCAGGAACGCCACCGGGTCGCCGCCGAACAGGTTGACGATCTGGTTGGCGGTGCCCTCGATCGAGGTCAACTGCATGACCATCGCCGCCACGATCACGATCGACAGGAAGTGCGGCAGGTAGGACACGGACTGGACGAACCGCTTGAAGCGGCGGGCCCGGACCTCGTTGAGCAGCAGCGCCAGCACGATGGGCAGCGGGAAGCAGAACAGCAGGGTCAGCGCCCCGAGCACCAGAGTGTTGGTGAACACCTCCCAGAACGTCGGGTCGCTGAGAAACATCCGGAAGTAGCGCAGCCCGACCCAGTACTCACCGAAGATGCTGCCGCCCGGCTTGAACCGACGGAACGCGATGATGTTGCCGATCATCGGCAGATACCGGAACACCAGGAAGAACAGCAGCGGCAGGATGGCGAGGGAGTAGAGCTGCCAGTCCCGGCGCAGTGCCTGCCGCCAACTGCGACGGCGTCGTGGCGAGCGCGGGGCAGGGCTCTGCACCCGCTGCGGAGGACTCGGCGGCGCCGGCGGCGGTGGCCGCAGGGTGGATGTCATCCGTGGCCTCCTATGCCGACTGCGCAACGGCCACGAGGGGCTCGACCCGCACCGAGGTGAGCAGTTCCCGCTCGAAGCCGACCTGGCGTTCGGTGCCGACCAGTCGCAGCGGCAGGGCCGCCGCCACCTCGCCGCTGGAGCGGCCGAACCGCAGTTCGACGTCGCCGGGCTCGACGATCCGTCTGCCGGTCAGCCCGGTGAACGACGCCACGTCGGCAGGTACGCCGAACGTCACGTGCGCCACCTCGCCGGGCGCCAGCGGCAGCCGGGTGTAACCGATCAGCCGGACCACCGGACGGGTGGTCTGCGCGACCGGGTCGTGCAGGTAGAGCTGCACGACCTCGGTGCCGGCCCGCTCACCGGTGTTGGCGACGGTGATCCGCACCCGTACCTCGCCGTCGACCGGCCAGGCGGTCGGATCTTCACGCGGTTCAACCACTGTGGCGTCGGACCACTCGAAGGTGGTGTAGCTCAGCCCGTGGCCGAACGGGTACGCCGGGGTCGGGTCGATCGAGGAGACCTTGTTGCGCCGGCCGAGCGGTGGCGCGAGGTAGGTGCTCGGCAGTCCGCCGGCGTCGCGCGGCACGCTGACCGGCAACCGTCCGGAGGGGTTGACCGCGCCGGTGAGCACCTCGGCGAGTGCCTGCCCACCGAGCTGGCCGAGGAAGAACGCCTGCACCACGGCCGCCGCGTCGTCGAACTCCGGGCCGAGCGCGTACGGGCGGCCGGTCATCAGGACCAGGACGACAGGGGTGCCGGTGGCGAGGACGGCGCGGACGAGGTCGCTCTGCACGCCGGGTAGTCGCAGGTCGACGGCGTCGCAGCCCTCACCGGAGGTGCCCCGGCCGAACATTCCCGCCCGGTCGCCGACGGCCAGCACGCACACGTCGGCGGCGGCGGCAGCGGCGACCGCGGCCGGGATGCCCGAGGTGTCGTCACCGGTGACGGTGCACCCTGGCTCGTGGGTGAGCATCGGGACGCGCCGGGCCAGCTCGTCGCGCAGTGTGGGGATGGCCAGGCCGAGCCCGAAGTCGCTGTGGTTGACGCCCACGTGATTGGGGAACGAGTAGCAGCCGAGCATTCCCATCGGGTCGTCGGCGACCGGGCCGACCAGGGCGACCCGGCTTGCCACGGCCAGCGGGAGGACGCCGGTGTTGCGCACCAGGACGACTGACTCCCGGGCCAGGCGAAGGGCGATGTCCTGGCTGGCCTCGTCGTCGAAGCGCAGGGACGCCACGTCGTCGGGCAGCTCCTGCCAGCCCTCGTCGAGCAGACCGAGCTCGATCTTCTGGATCAGCACCCGACGCAGCGCGCAGTCGATCAGCGCCTCGTCGACCTCGCCGCGGCGAGCCGCCTCGACCAACGGTTCGCCGAAGGCGTCCACTGTGGGCAGCTCGACGTCGATCCCGGCCCGCAGAGCGAGCCGGGCGGCCTCGGCGGCATCCCCGGCGACTCCGTGCAGGGTCTGCAGGAACCGTACGGCGAAGTAGTCGGCCACCACTGTGCCGGTGAAGCCCCACTCGTCCCGCAACAGCCCGGTCAGCAGCCCACGGTCGGCCGCGACGGGCAGGCCATCGATCTCGGCGTAGGAGTTCATGACCGAGCGGGCGCCGCCGAGGCGCAGCGCCATCTCGAACGGCGGCAGGATGACGTCGGCCAGCTCGCGGCCGCCCATCGGCACCGGCGCGAGGTTGCGTCCGCCTCGGGAGGCGGAGTAGCCGGCGAAGTGTTTCAGCGTGGCCACCACACCGGCCCGCTCCAGGCCCCGCACGTAGGCGGCACCTGTCGTCCCGACCAGGTAGGGGTCCTCGCCGATCGTCTCCTCGGTACGACCCCAGCGGTAGTCCCGGGTGACGTCCAGCACCGGGGCGAGGCCCTGGTGCACACCGGCGGCCCGCATCGACCGCCCGATCCGGTCGGCCATCGCCTCGACCAGTTCGGGGTCGAAGGACGCGCCCCAGCTGAGCGGAGTCGGGTAGACGGTGGCCCGCCACGCCGCGAACCCGGTGAGGCACTCCTCGTGCACCTGCGCCGGGATGCCGAACCGACTGGCGGCCACGATCTGCGCCTGCGAGGCCGCCAGTGACCGGGCGCCGAGCACCGGGTCGACCGGGGCGGTGCCGAACGGACGGGTCAGCTGGCCCAACCCGTACTGGATGACAGTGCTCCACGGCGGCAACTCGCTGATCATGTCCGACTGGTGCGGTGCGACGCCCTCGCCGCTGGCGTCGGCGCCGACCCAGACCCCGACGAGCTGGGCGATCTTCTCTTCGAGGGACATCTTCGGCAGGAGCGCGTCGGCCCGCTCGGTCGGCGACAGCCGCTGATCACGCCACGGCGCGGCGCCGCCGTCTCCGAGCGACTGACTTCTCATGCCCTGACCCCTTAGCTCCGGCCACATCCCCGTGCCCTGGTGGAACCAGTTCCGTGGCGGACGTTTCTCACGATCCGAAACTTTCCGGAAACCTGCGTAACCTTTTCGGCAACCTAAGTGTCCCATCGATGCCTGTCAAGTGTCCCAATCGGACTACCAGGGGATGTTTCCTGCACACGGTGAGCCCACGATCGGCGTTCCGTTGCCGACGAGCCGCGCAATGTCCAGTCAATGCGCAGTCCGAGTGCGGCAGCTACTGGCGTGAATGTCCCATCATGTTAAGGTCGCCCGAAACTTTCGGATGTTGTATGAGGCCGCGATGACAGAGCACCGCCCGCTCGACCCACCCGCCTCCACCACCATCGCCACCATCGCCAACGATGTCGGCGTCTCGGTCGCGACCGTGTCCAAGGTCCTCAACGGACGCGGTGATGTCGCCCCCGGCACCAGAGCCCGGGTGGAGGCGAGCCTCGACCGCCACCAGTACCAGCGCCGCGCCCGGCGACAGGCGACCAGCGGCGGCCGGGTGGACCTCGTGTTCCACGAGTTCGACACGGGCTGGGCGATGGAGATCCTGCGGGGCGTCGAGGCGGTGACCTCAGCGGCCGGCATCGGGCTGTCGATCGCCCAGCTCGACGGCGCGCACCGCCCGCCGGCACGCTGGTTGGAGGCGTTACTCGCCGACCGCCCCCTGGGCGTGGTGTTCGTCCTCTCCCACCTGGCCGAGGCCCAACAGCAGCACCTGCGCCGGCAGGGCATTCCGTTCGTCGTCGTCGACACCGACAGCGCCACCTCGGCCTCAGTGCCGACCGTCGGGTCGAACAACTGGAACGGCGGCCTGCTCGCCGCCCGGCACCTGCTGGAGCTGGGGCACCGACGGATCGCCATCATCTCCGGGCCACCCGACGTGCTGTGCAGTCGAGCGCGCGCGGCCGGCTTCCAGTCGGCCCACGACGAAGCCGGAATCGTGGTCGATCGCGAGCTGATCCGCTACGGCAGTTTCTCCGCCGGAGCGGGGCACGCCCACGGGCTGCAACTGCTCCAGCGGCCGGACCGACCCACGGCGATCTTCGCCGGGTCGGACATCCAGGCCATGGGGGTGCTCCGGGCCGCCCGTCAGTGCGGCCTGCGAGTGCCCGAGGACCTCTCGGTGATCGGGTACGACAACCTGCCGGTCTCCGCCTGGACCGACCCGGCACTCACCACGATCAACCAGCCGTTGCGCGACATGGCCGGCATCGCCACCCAGATGTTGCTCGACCTGACCAGGGGGAACGAGCCGGCGACCAGCCGGATCGACCTGGTGACCGAGTTGGTCCTCCGGGAGAGCACCGCGCCCCCCGCCCGTCCGCACTGACCCGGCCCCTGCGAGGACCCGTGCCCCACACCGCCTCCACCTTCGACGACCTCCAGCGGTACGCGCCCGAGGTCGCCGAACCCGACGACTTCGACGAGTTCTGGCGGGACACGCTCACCGGGGCGGCAGCCGTACCGGTGCTCGTCGACGCCCGCCCCGAACCCACCGACCTGCGGCTGCTCGACTCCTGGGACGTCACGTTCGCCGGCTTCGGTGGTGACCCGGTCCGCGCCTGGTACACCCGCCCGGCCGGGGTCAGCGAACCACTGCCGGCCGTGGTCGAGTACGCCGGCTACGGGCGCGGGCGCGGTCTGCCCCACGAACGCCCGACCTGGGCGGTGGCCGGGTACGCGCACCTGCTGATGGACAACCGGGGACAGGCGGGGCAGCACGGCGCCGGGGACACCCCCGACCCGCACGGCGCGCCCGGCGGGCCCTGGCCGGCCACCTGGGGGATCCTCGATCCGCGCACCTACCACTATCGCCGCCTGATAACCGACGCGGTGCGGGCGGTCGAGGCGGTCCGCGCGCTGCCGGGGGTCGAGGGTGACCGGGTCACCGTGGTCGGCAACAGCCAGGGTGGCGGCATCGCCCTGGCGGTGGCGGGTCTCGTCGAGGACCTCAGCGCGGTGCTGACCACCGCCCCGTTCCTGTGCGACATGCGCCGGGCCGTCGCGCTCACCGACCTCGCGCCGTACGGCGAGATCGCCCGGTACCTGGCGGTGAACCGGGAGGCACAGGAGGCGGTGTGGCGCACGCTGTCCTATGTCGACGGGGTGAACTTCGCGCGTCGGGCGACTGCGCCGGCGCACTTCGGCGTCGGCGGACGCGACACCGTCTGCCCACCGCGAACCGCCTTCGCCGCCTACAACCACTACGGCGCCGCGAACGGGAGGCCGGTCCCGCCCGAGCGGGAGATGCACGTCTACCCGTTCAACGGCCATGAGGGCGGCGAGGCCGTGCACGTGCGGCGTCAGCTGCGCTGGCTGGGCTCGGTCCTCCACCCAGCGCGGGCCTGAACGTCTGAGGCATCGTCGGGTGCTGATGCGTTGCCGGTGTTAGCGATAACACGCTATGGTGCGTCAGGCGAGGTGCAGGGCACACCTCCGCCACGGCTTCCCGGTCCGTCCCGCCAGATCCTCGACGGCCGGTGCCCGCCGTACACCGCCACGACCACCAGTGCAGACGTCCGGGTTGTTGGTCGTGCCGCGCACCCCACCTCCGCGTACCGCGTCATGACGGCAGCCGTCTCGCCGGTGGCCGCTGATGTCGCGCACCCCCACCAGAGGAAGTCCCATGCGCAGTCCAACGCTCGTGCAACCCGTCCCTCTCGCACCGACCGGCAACGCACCGACGTCGAGGCCCCGGCGGGCTCGTCGATGGTGGACGGCCCTGGCTGCCGTCGCCGCCATTGTCGCCGCCGTGCCGATCGCGACCACTCCCGCCAGCGCGGAGTCCAACGGCGGCGTCCGCGTGATGCCGCTCGGCGACTCGATCACCGACGGATTCAACGTCCCCGGCGGTTACCGGATCGAGTTGTGGCAGCGGTTCACGTCCGGTGGTTACCGGATCGACTTCGTCGGCTCCCAGTTCAACGGGCCAGCCAGCCTCGGCGACCACGACCACCAGGGCCACTCCGGCTGGACCATCGCCCAGATCGACGCCAACGTGGTGAACTGGTTGCGGGCCACGAATCCGCGGACCGTGCTGCTGCACATCGGCACCAACGACATGTACGGCGACACGTCCGGGGCCCCGTCCCGGCTGGCCACTCTCGTCGACCGGATCACCAACACCGCCCCGAACGCCGACGTGTTCGTCGCGACGATCATCCCGAAGTCCGGCGCGGACAACCAGGTCCGGGGCTACAACGCCGCGATCCCCGGGATCGTGCAGAGCCGGGCCGCCGCCGGCAAACGCGTACACCTGGTCGACATGTACCGCGCACTGACGCTCAGCGACCTGGCCGACGGGGTGCACCCGAACGCCACCGGCTACCGCAAGATGGCCGCCGCCTGGTACGACGCCCTCCGTGCGGTGCCCGGCAGCATCGGGGGCGACACCCCTCCGACCACTCCCCCGCCGACCACTCCCCCGCCCACCACGCCCCCGCCGACCACGCCCCCGCCGTCCGGTGACTGCCGCGTCTCGTACACGATCAACGCCTGGAACAGTGGTCTCACCGCGTCGGTCTCGGTGACCAACACCAGCAGCACGCCGGTGAACGGTTGGAGTCTGGCGTTCACGCTGCCCAGTGGGCAGAGCATCACCAGCGGGTGGAACGCCACCTACTCCCCGTCCAGCGGAGCGGTGACCGCCCGAAACGTCTCCTACAACGCGACGATCGCGCCGAACACCTCGGTCGACATCGGCTTCCAGGCCACCCACACGGGTGGCACCGGTCGGCCGGCCGCATTCACCCTCAACGGCACCTCCTGCACGCTCGCCTGACACCAACCGTCGCGGTGCCGGGTCACACCGGCTCGGCACCGCGCCGACGACCGCCGACGCGGGGCCGAGCGGTCACTGCTGCGCAGCGCCGTAGAGCCGGCTCACGGTCTCGGCCACGCAGACGGGCTTGCCGCCGCTGTCGCTCTCCACGGTGACCGTCACGACCAGCTGCACACCGCCGCTGACCGGCGACACGTCGGCGATGGTGGCGGTGGCCCGTACGGCGGCGCCGACCCGCAGCGGCGCGGGGAAACGCACCCGGTTCAACCCGTAGTTGACGCCCATCGCCACCCCCTCGACCCGGTAGAGCCCGCCCGCCAACGCCGGCAAGAGCGACAGGGTGAGGTACCCGTGGGCGATCGTCCCGCCGAACGGCCCCGCCGCGGCTCGGACCGGGTCGAGATGGATCCACTGGTGGTCGTCGGTGGCGTCGGCGAAGAGGTCGACGCGGCTCTGCTCGACGCGCTGCCACGGACCGGGCCCGAGGCTCTCGCCGGTCGCGGCGGCCAGCTCCTCGAACGAGGTGAACACTCTCATGCCGGATCTCCCTACAGGTACTAGAAGGCGTTGACGCCGGTGAGCGCGCGTCCGATGAGGAGTTGCTGAATCTGACTGGTGCCCTCGTAGAGCGTGGCCACCCGGGCGTCGCGCAGATACTTGCCGACCGGATACTCGTCGATGTAGCCGTACCCACCGAAGACCTGGACCGCGTTGTTGGCCGCGCGGACGGCGGCCTCACTGGCGAAGAGCTTGGCCATCGACGCCTCGGTGGCGAACGGCTGGTCACTGTCGATCAGGTCGGCCACCTGCCACACCAGCAGCCGGGCGGCGGCGGTGTCCACAGCGATGGCGGCGAGCAGTTGTTGGACGAGCTGGTGCCCGGCGATCGGCTTGCCGAACTGGGTGCGCTGCCCGGCGTAACCGACCGCCGCGTCGAGGCAGCCCTGCGCGATGCCGACGCACCCGGCGGCCACCGACATCCGGCCCTTGGCGAGGGTGGCCAGGGCCAGCCGGAATCCGGCGCCCTCGGCGCCGAGACGGGCCGTGTCGGGCACACGCACCTCGTCGAAGCCCAGCTCGCCGGTGGCCTGACCGCGCAGACCGAGCTTGCCGTGGATCTCCCGCCGGGTCAGCCCCGGGCTGTCGGTGGGCACCAGGAACGCGGTGATTCCTCGGTGCCCGGGGCCGCCGGTGCGGGCGAAGACCAGCGCGACGTCGGCGGTGGTGCCGTTGGTGATGAACATTTTCGTGCCGGTGAGCAACCAGTCGGTGCCGTCGCGGACCGCGCGGGTGCGCAGTGCGGCCGCGTCCGAGCCGCTGTCCGGCTCGGTCAGCGCGAAGCAGCCGAGTGCGGTGCCGGCGCAGAGCCCTGGTAACCACTCGGCCCGCTGCTCCGCGCTCCCGTGCGCAGCGATCGACTTCGCGACCAGGCCGAGGGAGACCGAGACGATGCCGCGCACCGCCGAGTCTCCCCGGCCCAGTTCCTCCAGGACCAGGCAGTACGCGAGGTGGTCGCCGCCGGAACCGCCGTCGGCCTCGGCGATGGTCAGCCCCAGGAAGCCCAGGTCACCGAGCATGCCGACGATGGCGGGGTCGACCGATTCGCGGCGGTCCCAGGCGGCTGCGTGCGGTAGCAGCTCGCGGTCGGCGAACTCGGCGGCCAACTGGCGGACCGCCGCCTGCTCGGCGGAGAGGGTGAGGTCCATGACGCACAAACTAGCGGTGATAGTTAAACGCGTCCAGACCGGACGTTCACCGGTCGGAGCTCAGACCGACGTGCCGTTCGGCCGTGAACGCGCGGGCCAGCTCGGTCCGCGAACGGATACCCAGCCGGTGGAACACGTTGCGCAGGTGGTGGTCGACCGTACGGGTGGAGAGGAACATCCGGGCGGCGATCTCCCGGTTGGTGGCGCCCTCGGCGACCAACTCGGCGATCCGCAGTTGCTGGCCGGTCAACAACCGCGCCGCGGGCAGGTCCGGCGGACCGATCGACTCCCCAGCCGCCCGCAGCTCCGTGGTGGCCTGCTCGGCCCAACACTCCACCCCGAGCAGGCTGAACATCTCGCGGGCCTGGTGCAGGTGCGTCCGCGCGTCGCGAGGGCGTCGACTGCGGCGCAACTCCTGACCGAAGAGCAGCTCGGTGCGGGCCCGCTCGAACGTGCCAGCCTCGGTGGGGTGCAGGCGCAGCGCCGCCTCGAAGTCCCGTTCCGCGTCGGTGCCGCCCCGAGGGGCGAGCAGTGCGTGGCACCGCGCGGACAGGGCCCGGCGCAACGGGCTCGCGGTGCTGCTGGCCCACCTGTCGAACGCGGCGAGCGCGGCCGTCGCCGCCGGCCGGTGCGCCAGGTGCGCCGCCGCCTCCACCAGGTACGGGGTGGCCATCACCTGCACGAGGACCTGACCTCGGCGCGTGCCGAGCCGGGACAGCGACGCCAACCGGTCCGCCGCCTCGGCGTGCCGGCCGTCCACCAGGTCGAGCACCGCCAGGGCCCACGCGGCGAGCGCGTGCGGGCGGCTGCCCGGCGTCGGCGACTCGCCGATCTCACGGATCCGCCGCAGGCTGGTCTCCCGATCGGCCCGGATCGCGGCGAGGACGGCGAGCATGCCCAGGTGTACGTTGGCGCAGTTGACCTGCCCGGTGGCCCGGGCGACGCGCAGCCCGTCGCGGGAGGTCTCCGCCGCCGCCTCGTGTCGACCCAGCCAGTACTCGGCGACCGCCCGCAGCTCCAACGCCCGCGACAGCATGGACAGCTCACGCCGTTCCCGGGCCAGCTCGACCGCGCGTTCGGCGAGCCGGTGGGCAGCACCGTCCACGGCCACCAGCAGCCCGGCCGCCGCGGCGCAGCTGAGCGCGGTGGGGGTCAACGCCCAACCGGTCAGCCGGTCACCCAGCACCACGGCGCGGCGCAGCGCGGGCCCGGCCCGCTCGTGGTCGCCCCGCAGGGTCGCCGCCACCCCGGCGATCAGACAGCCCATGACCTCCAGGGCCGGCGGGTCGCCCGGGCGCCGCAACGCCAGCGCCCGCCGGCCGACCTCGGCGTAGCGGTACTGGTCGCCGGTGAAGCAGACCGCCTCGCCGGCGCGTACCAGCCCGGCCATCGCCAGGGCACGGTCGGTGCCGTCCACCGCCGCGGTGGCGGCCAGCAGCGTGGCCGACGCACTCGAGGCGGTGCCGCAGCGCAGTTCCAGCTCGCCGCGGAGCAGGTCGGCGCGGCCCCGAACGACCGGGTCGACGCCCACCGCGCGGAGGCGGTCGAGCAGCAGCCGGGCCTCGTCGGGTTGTCCCCCGGCCCAGGCGTACCGGGCTGCGGCCAACAGACGGGTGGCGGTCAGCCTCGGCTCGTCGCTCAGTTCGGCGGCCCACCGCAGGGCCACCGAGGCTGCGGCCCAGCCGTCGGATCCGCCGACCGCCGCCTGCTCCAACTCGGCGGCGAGGGCCGGATCGGCACCCGCGGTCGCGGCGGCGAGGTGCATCGCCCGGCGCAGCCGTTGCCCGTCCGCGACCAGCACCTCGGCGAGCAGTCGGTGCGCCGCGCGGCGCTCCGCGAGCGGCGCGCTGGCCGCGATCATCGTGCGCACCAGCGGCTGCGGGAAGGTGACGCCGCGTTGCTCGACGCGGACCAGGCCGGCGACCTCCGCCGGGGCGAGCGCCTCGACCTCGGCGCCCGCGGCCGCCGCGGCCCGGATCAGGGTGCCCGGCTCGCCGTCCTCATCGAGCGCGGCGAGCAACAGCACCCGTCGGGTCTCCGGGGGCAGCCGGTCCAGCCGGGCACGGTACGCGCGACCCAGCGCCCCGTCCGCCGGTGGCGCGGCGGGCAGCGACTCCTCGCCCCGCCACTGCCCGGCGGTGAGGACCTCGGCGAGGTCCACCAGCGCCTGCGGGTTGCCCCCGCCGACCGCGGCCAAAGCGGTCAGTACCGACGCGGCCGGCCGGTCGGGCAGCCGGTCGACGCTCTCGCGCCCGGCCAGCCGATCGAGTCGATCGGTGAGGACGGCGCGGCTCTCGTGCTCCGTCAGCGCGCGCAGTCGGTGTGCCGGTATCCCGTCGAGGTTGGCGGTGACGTCGGCGGTGAGCAGGACGGCGAGCGGCAGGTGCCGCAGTCGGCGGGCCACGAACGCCAGCACCTGCGCGGTCTGCGGGTCACCTCGGTCGACGTCGTCCATCGTGGCGAGCAACGGCCGGTCCCGGGCGGCGGCGGTGAGCAGCCCGAGCACCGCCATCGACAGGGTCAACTGCCGGTCGGCCGGGCAGCTCTCCCCGGCCAGCGCGCGCCGCAGCAGATGGCGCTGCTCATAAGGGAGCGCGGCGGCCCGGTCGAGCAGCGGGTCGACCAGACGTTGCAGGCCGGCGTACGGCAGGGCGGCCTCCTCGGCGAGCCCGCTGCCGGCGAGCACTGTGCAGCCACCCTCGGCGTGTCGATGGGCGTAGCCGAGAAGCGCCGTCCGGCCCGATCCGGGCTCCCCGCGCAACAGCAGGGCACCGCCGGCGTTGGTCATGCCGTCGAGCAGGCTCCGGACAGCCCGGCACTCGTCGTCCCGGCCACGCAGCACGGTTAGTTGCACTCTTGATGCAGTAACCATGCCTGTCAGTGTTACCCATCGGAAACCGAATGGAAAGAGGGGGCGATATCGGGCCGGGCCGGAATCAGTCGGGCGCGACCTCGGCCAGCAGAGCGCCCACGGTCCGGGCCATCACCGCGCGGGCCTGGTCCACGCCGAGACCGAGCCCGTAGCGCAGCATCGACCAGGCCTGCCAGGTGCTCGCCACGACCAGGGCGTTGAGCAACTGCTCCCGTCCCGCCCCGGCTTCGGCCAACTCGACGGCGAAGAGTTCCTCGACCTCGTCGCGGACCCGTTCGATGTGCTTGAGACGGTTGCGGTGCAGCTGTTCGGAGACCGGCTCACGCATCTGGGCGGCCCGCGCCGACGGCGCGATGAGCTGGAGCAGGCGAGCCCGCTGCCGGCAGTACGCGTCGACCCGCTTCGCCAACGGCAGCCCGGGTGAAATCGGCCGGTGGGCGGCGTCCTGCTGGCGGAGCACCTCCGCGCCGCTGGCCTCGAAGAGCGTCTCCATGTCCTTGAAGTTGGTCCAGAGGGTGCGCAGCGAGATGCCGGCCCGCTCGGAGATGCGCTCCCCGGTCGGGCGGAGGTCGCCCTCGGAGATGAGCGCGAGATGCGCCTCGACGATGGCGGCGCGGGTGCGCTCGGCGCGGGCGGTACGCCCGTCGACCCGACCCGCCACATCGACTGCGTCCATCCGCCCTCGCCCCCTCACCGCCACGGCGTCCCCCGACACACCGCCGAGTCTAGACAGCCGTTGATCAGCGGCTCCGGACGCTCCGCCGACGCCGTCATCCGGCCCGGCCGGTCAGCGAGACGCCGCCGTCGCAGACGATGGTCTGCCCGGTGATCCAACTGGCGTCGTCGGAGGCCAGGAAGGCGACCGCGCCGGCCACGTCAGACGGCAGACCGAGGCGCCCGAGCGGGTACCGCGCGGCGACCTCGGCCTCCCGTCCGTCGTAGAGGGCGGCGGCGAAGCGGGTCTTCACCACGCCGGGAGCGACCGCGTTGACCCTGACCGTCGGGCCCAGCTCCACGGCGAGGCTGGCGGTGAGGTGGTTGAGCGCGGCCTTGCTGACCCCGTAGCAGGCGATGCCGGGTGACGGACCGAGCCCGGCGATCGACGAGACGTTGACGACGCAGCCGCCGCGCTCGCTCATGCCGGCGGCGCAGACCTCCTGCACCCAGCCGAGCGCGGCGACCACGTTCACGTCGAGGATCTTGCGGGCCGCGGCCAGGTCCAGCTCGACCAGCGGGCCGTGCACCGGGTTGATGCCGGTGTTGTTGACCAACAGATCCACCGACCCGAACGCCGAGGTCACCGCACGCACCGCGGCGGCCCG
>NZ_JBEZEH010000112.1:0-23186 GCF_040648775.1 Micromonospora sp. NPDC049089 | reverse complement strand
AACACCCCATACCTTTAGAACATTTTGGTGAGTGCTTTACCGCGGTGTGATCATCCCATCCCGCGGTCCCCGGGCCCGGTGGGCCGGCTCTCCGCTCATCGGAGGCAGCAACGTTCAGTCGGTCCGGGAGCGAAGGCTCCGGGTCAGGACCGGGATCATCACCGCCGCAGCGACGACGTGCAGCCCGGCAAGGGCGGTGACGGTGGCCGCGTTCGCCCCGGAGATGAGGGGCGGGACCAGCGAGATCACGGTCAGGGCCACCGCCGTCCACACGAACCGGTCGGCGGGCCGAGCACTCCACCGGAGCAGCGCCACGGCGATGACGACACCCACCACCGAGAAGAAGCCGGTCACCACGGCGATCCCGGACAACGGAATCGTCTCGCCACCATCGGGGATCTCGAAGTCGACGCCGGCGGCCCGGGCCAGCGCGGCGGCGAGGGTGGTGATCACCATCGCCGCGAGCGTGGCGATCACGCCGGTGCCGGCGAGCCCGCGAAATCGGTGGGTGTAGCGGGGTGGGCCCGATGCCGGGCCGGCGACGATCCCGGTGTCCTTCATGCTGTTCATGTCGTCTCCTTCAGACGGAGGCTGGCGTACCGGATGTGTTGACTGAGGTGTGACGGCGCCGGGCGTGAAGACACGCACTCGCGCCGTGCGACGGTCGGGGTTGCACAGCGCACGGACGCCGGTGCCGCGCAGCCAGAAGCCGGCATCGCGCCCGAGGACCGGCCCGGGCTCGCCGTCGCGCAGCTCCAACTGCACCCGCCCGCTGGTGACCACGCCGAACGCGTCGTGCCACTCCGCCGCGACCACCTCAGCACGCGCGCCGCCGTGCAGCGTGAGCGTCCGCACCGGGACTACTCCGTGCCGTCCGCCGGCAGGCGTTCCGGCAGCCCGAGCCGCGGGAACTGGTCGTCGTGGAAGATGAAGACCTCGGTGATCGCGCCGCCGGTGATGCGCAGGACGTCGATCGTCAACGGCAGGTACGCGCCCTCCTGCTCCCGCCAGTGGTAGAAGGCGACGGCGGGCTGGCGGTTCACCGAGGTGGGGACCGCACGCAGGCCCTTCATGCCGTCGAAGCCGTCCTCGACCCAGCTGTTCACCACCGCGTCGCGGCCGACGTACAGGCCCGGCGTGGGCGGCATCGAGTAGCGGACGTCGTCTCGCAGCATGGCTGCGAGCGCGTCGACGTTCGTGGCCACGCTGGCGTCGGTGAAGCGCCGCACCAGCTCGCGCGTGCCGGCGTCCTCGTCGCCGCCGGTCCAGTCCTGCCGCTCGGCGGGCAGGTGCTCCCGCATGCCGGCGCGAGCCCGCTGCAGGGCACTGTTGACCGAGTTGACCGAGTCCCCGAGCAGCTCCGCGACGTCCCTGGCGGGCCACCCGAGCACGTCTCGCAGGATCAGCACGGCCCGTGGACGCGGCGCGAGGTGCTGGACCGCGACCAGGTACGCCAGCTCGATCGTCTCCCGCGCGACGGCGACGGTCTCCGGCTCGTCCGCGTCGCCAGCGGGCAGCTCGTCGAGCAACCGGTCCGGGTAGGGCTGCAACCACAGCACCTCGCCGCCGGTCGCCGGCTCCGGGCGGCGCTTGGCGAGCAGGTCCAGGCAGGCGTTGGTGGCGATCCGGTACAGCCAGGCCCGGAACGTCGACCGCCCCTCGAAGGTCTCCCGCCGCCGCCAGGCACGCAGGAACGTCTCCTGCACCGTGTCCTCGGCGTCCTCGAACGAGCCGAGCATCCGGTAGCAGTGCACGTGCAGTTCCCGCCGGTGCCGCTGCGCCAGCCCCGAGAACGCCGGCTCGTCGACCTCGCCCAGACCGCTCACGCCCAGCTCCTGCAGCCGCGTGTCCGCACTCATCACGTCATCCTTCCGCCTCGTCATGTCCTGTCCTAGGTATGACGGGCGCGGATGCGACAACTCATCACTCAGGTCGCTCTGGACGACCTGGAAGGCGACGGGAGGCGACCCGCCGGCCGCAGGCACGGGTCGCCGGGAGGCGACAGTCGTCGCGCTAGTGCGAGGTGCCGCCGCTCGATCGACTCGGGCCGGTGGCGGAGGGCCGGTGCGCGATGCGGGGCGCCCGAACGGCGGAGGCGGTGCCCGACCCCGGGCGGTAGTCCCGTGCCGCGCTGGCCACCATCTCGTCGGCGTCGCGGGTAAGCGTCTCCCGGATGTGCGGCGGAACGAACTCGGACGTCGCCATCGCCAGTCGGACCTGCACCGCGCGGTCGTCGACCAGGCGGGCGAGGTCCGCCTCGCTGAGCTCGACGGCCCGCACCAGCGCGGCGCGGACGTCGACCACCGGGTCCGCGGCGAGCGCGCTGCGCTGCGCGGCGGTGGTCCGCGGGTTGCGGGCAACCCCCTTGCGGACGCGTGCGGTGCGATCGGCCAGCAGGGCGTCGATCACGTCGGGGTCGTGGGTGTGCGTGCCGAGTCGTTCCCGCACCTCGGGTGACACGTCGTCGATCAGCTTGGCGGCCAGCTCCGGCTCCAGTTGACGACTTTCCGCGAGGAGCCCGCGAAGCTCCTTGTCCGAGGTCTTCACCATGACCTGGCGGATCGACTCGTCACAGGCCGGATTGCTGGCGACGGCCCAGCGGACCCACCGGTCGTCGTCCTTGACCAGGCGCATGAGGTTGGCGATCGACGTGGAGGGGTTCCTCGCCACTGCCTCCCGGACCTGACGATCCTGGTCACGGGTGAGCGGTCGCAGGGCCTGCGCGGGTGCGTCGGCCCGAGAGGCGACCGCCTTGCGGACCAGGACCGACGGGTCGGACGCCAGGTCGATGAGGGTCATTTGTGGCGTTGTGGGGTCCTGAGCGAGGGCGAGCCGAGCGTCAGCGCCGCCACCGATCGGACGGTGGGCGGTGGTGCCGGACGCGCTGTGACGGTCGGCCTCGCCGACGTCGTGCTGTTTCCCCATGCCGCAATCATGTCACGCGCCCGATTCGGCAGGATTGGCCACGGGCGGGACCGGGGCGGGCAGGCGCAGACCGGACATGCCGCCGTCCACCGGCAGCGACGAACCGGTCACCGACCTGGTCGCGGGCGAGGCCAGGTAGACGACGGTGGCGGCCACCTCGTCGGCGGTCACCAGTCGGCCGGTCGGCTGGCGGGCGGCCAACTGCCGCTTCTCCGCCGTCGGGTCGGCCGCACCGGCGAGCAGGCGGGCCACCCAGGGCGTGTCGACGGTGCCGGGGGCGACACAGTTGACCCGGACGCCCTCCGTCACCAGGTCGGCGGCCATGGCGAGGGTGAGGGCGTGCACGGCACCCTTCGACGCCGAGTAGAGGGCGCGTTTGGGCAGACCTGTGGTCGCGGCGATCGAGGAGATGTTGACGATCGCGGCGGACGACGACCGGCGTAGGTAGGGCAGGGCGACGGCGCTGGTTCGGGCCACACCGGAGACGTTGACGTCGAGTACCCGGCTCCACTGCTCGTCGTCGTTCTCCTCCACAGTGCCCACGGCCGAGATGGCGGCGTTGTTCACCAGGATGTCGATGCCGCCGAACGTCTCCGCGACCGAGGCGACGGCCGCGGTGAGGGAGGACCGGTCGGCCACGTCCGCCTGGACGCCGAGCACCCCGGGGGTCTCGGGCAGCCCGGACAGCTCCAGGTCCAGGACACCCACCCGGGCGCCGGCGGCGACGAACGCCCGCACGCAGGCGAGGCCGATCCCCGATGCGCCTCCGGTCACCACCGCCACGAGACCGTCACACCGCATCAGGCGTCCCGGAGCGTGTTGCGCTGCCGACCGAGGCCGTCGATCTCGACCTCCATCACATCGCCGACGGCCAGGTACGGGAAGCGGCCGGAGAGTCCCACTCCCTCCGGGGTGCCCGTGTTGATGACGTCGCCCGGGTCCAGGACGGTGTACTGGGACAGGTGCCAGACCAGGTACGCCACGTCGAAGATCATGTCCTTGGTGCTGGAGTCCTGGCGGGGCTCGCCGTTGACCCAGGAGCGCAGCCGCAGCGCCTGCGGGTCGCCGATCTCGTCGGCCGTGACCAGCCACGGGCCGAGCGGTTGGAACGTCTCACAGGACTTGCCCTTGGACCACTGGCCGCCGGAGACCGCGAGTTGGAAGTCCCGCTCGGAGACGTCGTTGGACAGCACATACCCCGCGATGTGCCCGAGGGCGTCGGCCGGTGAGGCGAGGTAGCGGGCCGTTCGGCCGATCACCACCGCCAGCTCCACCTCCCAGTCGGTCTTCGTCGATCCGCGCGGGATGAGGACCTCGTCGTACGGGCCGACGACGGTGTTGGACGCCTTGTAGAAGATGATCGGCTCGCTCGGTGGCGCGGCACCGGACTCGGCGGCGTGCGCGGCGTAGTTCTGCCCGACGCAGAGCACCACACCCGGCCGGGCGATCGGTGCGCCGACCCGCTGCCCGGTGACGTCGATCTCGGGCAGGTCGGTGGCCTCGCGGGCACGCCGGACGCCGTCGCCGGCAAGGAACTCGCCGTCGATGTCGACGGTGAGCGACGAGAGGTCGAAGTGCCGCCCATCGACGTACAGCACAGGGCGTTCCCGTCCCACCGGCCCGACGCGCATGAATCTCACGAACCAACCTCCACCGCCTGGGTCGCCAAGAACCCAATTTCCTATAGGATGCTGTTCGGCTCGATGTGTACTCGCTCACACCGGCGCAGTCAAGGGGTCGCTGAGGAGACGAGATGGCCCAGCAGAGACCTCGCGAGGGCCGACTCCGCCCCGCCCGTCGACTCACCCTCGCCGAGGACGTCTACGAGTCGATAAAGACGCTGGTCATGGACCACATCCTTCCGCCCGGCGAGCGGGTCAACATCGACGCGCTCGCCCGGGAGCTCGACGTCTCCCCCACCCCCGTCCGTGAGGCCCTCGCGAGGCTGGAGGCCGACGGCCTGGTCCGTAAACGCCCGCTTTCCGGCTACACCACGACGCCACTGTTGAGCCGTGCCGAGTTCGACGACCTGTTCGACGTCCGGCAACTGCTGGAGGGCGCCACCGCCGGGCGAGCCGCCACCCACGCCTCCGACGAAGCGCGCCAACGGATCAGCGTCGAGGCGGCGGCGAGCATCGACGTGGAGGCCGGCGACGGATACCGCCGCCACGCCGCCTTCACCGCACTGGACGCGACGTTCCACGACCTGATCGCCGAGGTCTCCGGCAGCCCGTTGCTGCGGGACACCATCACGCGGCTGCACTCACACCTGCACCTGCACCGGCTGTACTTCCCGGTCGCCGGCGCAGCGGACACCAACACCGAGCACCAGCGCATCGCCGCCGCCATCGTCGCCGGCGACGCGACAGCCGCCACCGAGGCGATGCGGGCGCACCTCAGCGCCGCCCGGGAGCGCCACCTGCCCGCCTTCGACCGGCTCCCCACCCCCGCGACACCGCGCGACTCGGCCTGACCCACCCCCACGGATCCGAGGAGCCGCCATGCGGATCGCCCTCTTCATCACCTGCGTCAACGACCTCGCCTTCCCGGCCACCGGCATCGCGGTCACCCGCATCCTGCGGCGACTCGGCCACACCGTCGACTTCCCCGCCGACCAGACCTGCTGCGGGCAGATGCACGCCAACACTGGTTACCGGGCCGAGGCCATGCCGATGGTGCGCAACTACGTCGACGTCTTCGACTCCTACGACGCCATCGTCGCGCCGTCCGGGTCGTGCACCGCGATGATCCGCGACCAGTACCCGCGCCTGCACGCGCCGGCGACGTCGGTGGCCGCCCGCACGTACGAGCTGTCCGAGTTGCTCGTCGACGTTCTCGGCGTCACCGACGTCGGCGCCGAGTTCCCCGAGACGGTCACCTACCACCCGACCTGCCACGGCCTGCGGATGCTGCGTCTCGGCGACCGACCGCTGACCCTGCTGCGCCAGGTGCGCGGAATCCACCTGGTCGAGCTGGGCGACGCCGAGGAGTGCTGTGGCTTCGGGGGCACGTTCGCACTGAAGAACCCGGACGTCTCCACCGCCATGCTCACCGACAAGTGCGCCCGGGTCCGCGACACCGGCGCACGGGTGCTCGCCGCGGCCGACAACTCCTGCCTGGCGCACATCGGCGGCGGTCTCGACCGCCACCGCTCAGGCGTACGGGCCGTGCACTACGCCGAGATTCTCGCCGAGACGGGAGCCAGCTCATGAGCCATCCGGTCGCACCCGCCACCGGGGGCGGGCGGATCCGCACCCCGCTGCCGTTCCCCACCGCCGCCAGGCCGGCCGTCGCCGACCCGCAACTCCGGGCCAACCTGCACCGGGCCACCCGCACCATCCGGGCCAAGCGAGCCCGGGTCGTCGACGAGGTACCCGACTGGGAGGCTCTGCGCGACGCCGGCTCGGCGATCAAGGCGGACGTCCAACGTCGGTTGCCGGAGTTGCTGGAGCAGTTCGAGGCGTCCGTCACCGCCGCCGGCGCCACTGTGCACTGGGCCCGCGACGCGGCCGAGGCGTGCCGGATCGTGGTCGAGCTGACCCGGGCCACCGGGGCCGACGAGGTCGTGAAGGTCAAGTCGATGGCGACCCAGGAGATCGAGCTCAACGAGGCGCTGGAGGCCGCCGGGATCGCCGCGTACGAGACCGACCTCGCCGAGCTGATCGTGCAGCTCGGCGAGGACACGCCCTCGCACATCCTGGTGCCGGCGATCCACTACAACCGGGCCCAGATCCGGGAGATCTTCGAACGTCGCATGGCCGACGCGCCGCCCGACCTGAGCGACGAACCGGCCGCGCTGGCCGAAGCGGCCCGCGCTCACCTGCGACGGCGTTTCCTCTCGGCCCGGGTCGCCGTCTCCGGAGCGAACTTCGCCGTCGCCGACACCGGCACCCTCGTGGTGGTCGAGTCCGAGGGCAACGGCCGCATGTGCCTCACCCTCCCCGAGACGCTGATCAGCGTCGTCGGCGTCGAGAAGCTGCTGCCGACCTTCACCGACCTGGAGGTCTTCCTGCAACTGCTGCCGCGGTCCTCGACCGGTGAGCGGATGAACCCGTACACCTCGATGTGGACCGGCGTCACCCCCGGGGACGGCCCGCAGGACGTGCACGTCGTGCTCGTCGACAATGGCCGCTCCGCTGTGCTCGCCGACCCGGTCGGACGGCCCGCGCTGTCCTGCATCCGCTGCTCCGCGTGCCTCAACGTCTGCCCGGTGTACGAACGGGCCGGCGGGCACGCGTACGGCTCGGTGTACCCGGGCCCGATCGGCGCGATCCTGTCGCCGCAGCTGACCGGCGTTGCCGACAACGCCTCACTGCCGTACGCGTCGACCCTCTGCGGCGCCTGCTACGACGTGTGCCCCGTGAAGATCAACATTCCGGAGATCCTGGTCCACCTCCGCCAGCAGGCACCGCACCCGCCAGCGGAACGGGCCACCATGCGGCTCCTGTCCTGGGTGATGCGCAGCCCACGACGGTGGGCCGCCGCCCTGCGCCTGGCCCGGGCCGGCGCGGGGCCGCTCGGTGCGTACCGTCAGCGGCGCACCGGCGCTCGCACGCTGCGGCGACTGCCCTGGCCCGCGTCGGCGTGGACCCGGTCGCGTGACCTGCCGCTGCCCGCGCCGCAGACCTTCCGGGAATGGTGGGGAAAACAGTGAGCGCACGTGACGAGATCCTGGCGCGGCTCCGGACGGCCCTGGCCGACAGCCCGCCGCCGGTGCAGGTGCCCCGCCGCTATCGCCGGGTCGGCGACCACCCCGACCTGATCGAAACCCTCGTCGACCGCCTGGAGGACTACCGGGCCGTCGTCCACCGTGGCACCGAGGCCCTGCACCGGCTGCTCGGCGAGGTCGGCCGGCTCGCCGTCCCCACCGACACCCCCGCCCATTGGCTGGACGGCTACGCCGGAGAGCTGCACCGCGACGCGCCCCCGCTGTCACCGGCCGCGCTCGACGGCCTGGACGCGGTCCTGACCGGCTGTGCCGTGGCGGTCGCCGACACGGGCACCATCATCCTCGACGCCGGCCCGACGCAGGGGCGACGCGCGCTCACCCTGGTGCCCGACCGACACATCTGTGTCGTCCGCACCGACCAGGTCGTCGGCCTGCTGCCGGAGGCGCTGGCCCGGCTGGACCCACGCGCGCCTCTGACCTGGATCTCGGGCCCGTCCGCGACGAGCGACATCGAGCTGAACCGGGTCGAGGGAGTGCACGGCCCGCGCCGCCTGGAGGTCGTCCTGGTCAGCTCAGGAGTCTGACGACACCTGCTCGCGGGTCTCGTCCGCCTGGTTCCGCAGCGGGACGCCGCGCACGTTGAGCAGCATGACGATGCCCACGCCGACCACCAGGGCGATGTCGGCGATGTTGCCGACGAAGAACCCGGCGTAGTCGATGAAGTCCACCACGTGCCCCCGCGCGAACCCCGGCTCGCGGAAGAGTCGGTCCAGCAGGTGCGTCGTCGCGCCGCCGAGCACCAGGCCCAACGCCACCGCCCAGGGACGCGACGTGACCCGCCGGGCCACCATCGTCACCGCGACCACCGCCGCCGCGGCGAACACCGCGAAGATCCAGGTGTACGCGGAGCCGATCGAGAAGGCCGCACCCGGGTTGTAGACGAGGCGCAGTTGCAGCAGCTCACCGAGGAGCGTGATGGTCTGCCCGTCGGACAGCGCGGACTCGGCCCAGAACTTGGAGGCCTGATCGGCGGCGAGCACCACGGCAGCGATCAACACGACGGCGCGGAACATCCCGGAACCCTAGCCGGTCACCGGTGACCGTCACCACCAGAGAGCGAGGCCCCGTCCGACGGGCCGCGCCGGGCATGATGCAGGTGTGTGGCAATTGCAAAAGACTTGCAATTGTGCCACCGTGATCATCACTGAAGGCGGCTGCACCCGCGCGCCCGCACCCCGTTCCCCACACCACAGGAGCGTTCCGTGACCCGGATCCGTCCGACCTTCCGACGCCTCGTGGCGTCGACAGCAGCGGCCGGGACGCTCGTCCTCTCCGGCTGCTCGGCCCCGACCACCCCGGACAGCCCAGCCGGCGGCGCGACCCTGGTCGTGGCCACCTCCGACGAGCCCGACGCGCTGAACCCGGTGCTCAACTTCGGCGTCGACGGCGCCGCGCTGATCTTCGACGGGCTCGTCGCCCGCGACAGTGACAACCGCCTCGTTCCTGGGCTGGCCACGGCGTTGCCGGTGCTGTCCGGCGACGGACGCACAGTGACCGCGACACTGCGTGACGGGGTGCAGTTCCACGACGGCACCACGCTGAGCGCGGCGGATGTCGCCTTCACCTACCAGGCGGTGCTGGACCCGACTGTGGACTCCACGCTCCGCTCCGACCTGGACATGGTGGAGTCGGTGACAGCGCCCGACGCGGCCACCGTCGTGTTCCGGCTGCGCTACCCGTACGCGCCGTTCCTCCAGCGACTCACCCTCGGCATCGTGCCGTCGAAGCTGCTCAGCGGGCAGGACATCAACACCACGGGGTTCAACCGGAAGCCGATCGGGACCGGGCCGTACAGGGTCGAGTCCTGGACGCCGGGTGACCGGCTGGTGCTCACCGCGAACGAGCGCTACTTCGGCGGCCGGCCGGCGAACAACCGGGTCGTGGTGGCGTTCGTCGCCGACGACAACGTCCGCGCCCAGCGAATGCGGGCCGGTGAGTTCGACGCCGCCGAACTGCCGCCGAAGCTCGCCTCCGGATTCGACTCCGACACCGCGTACCGGGTGCAGCGGGTGCCGACCGCCGACTACCGGGGCGTGATGCTGCCGATGGGCAACCCGGTCCTCGCCGACCCGGCGGTCCGCCGGGCGCTCAACCTCGCCGTCGACCGGGCCGCGATGGTGTCCGGAATCCTCGGTGGCGCCGGCGAGCCGGCGTTCGGGCCGGTCCCCCCGACCTCCGAGTTCGCCGACCCTTCGACGGTCGGCACGCCGACCGCCGACGCGACGGCGGCGAGCGCGCTGCTCGACGCGGGCGGCTGGAAGCCCGGTGCGGGTGGGGTGCGGGCCAAGGACGGCCGGCCGGCCCGGTTCACGCTGATGTACCCGGCAACCGACACCCTGCGCAAGGACCTGGCCCTGGCCGTCACCGCCGACGCGAAGAAGATCGGCATCGAGGTCACCCCGGCCGGGCTCACCTGGGACGCCATCGACCCGCGAATGAAGTCCGACGCCCTGCTGATGGGCTACGGCACGCCGTACGACCCGGACTTCGTCTCGTACAAGCTGTTCAGCTCCCAGTTCGCCGGGCAGGGCTACTTCAACCCTGGCTCGTACCGCTCCGAGGTGACGGACCGCGCTCTGCAGGAGGGCCGCGACCAGATCGACCCGGCTCTTCGCAAGGCCGCGTACGCGCAGTTCCAGAAGCAGTTGGCCGCCGACGTGCCGTGGCTGTTCCTCACCTACCTGCGGCACACCTACGTGCTGAAGTCCTCCGTCCAGGGCGCGGCACCCCGGGTCGAGGCGCACGAGCACGGGGTGGCGAACAGCATCTGGTGGAACATCAACACCTGGACGCGCTCGTGACCCGCTCCGGGCGACTGGCCGGGGCCGGGGCGGTGGTCCGACGCCGCCTCCTGGTAGCCGTTCCCGTGCTCGCCGCGACGAGCATCGGGATGTTCGCCCTGGGTGCCGCCTCGCCGGTAGACCCCGCCAAGCAGTACGCGGGCGCGGCGGCCTTCACCGCCAGCGAGGAGAACCTGGCGCAGATCCGCGCCAACTGGGGTGTCGACGACCCGCTGCCGGTGCAGTACCTGCGCTGGATCGGCAATCTGGTCCAGGGCGACCTGGGCTGGTCGACGAGTCGTCACGAGCCGGTCGCCTCGGTGCTCTCCGCCCGGGCCGGCTGGACGCTGCTGCTGATCGGGGTGACCCTCGCCCTGGTCCTGGTCGGCAGTCTGCTGCTGGGTGCGCTGGCCGCGTACCGCCGGGGTGGGCTGTTCGACCGGGGTCTGCGGGCGGCGGCCTACTCGGTCGAGTCGATGCCGGTGTTCTGGCTGGGCCTGGCCGCGATCGCCGTGTTCGCGCTGGCCCTGGGCTGGTTTCCGGCGGGCGGGCTCACCGATGTCACAGCGACCAGCACCTCCTGGGCCGACGTGGCGCACCACCTGATCCTGCCGGTCGGAGTGCTGGCCGTTTCCCAGGCGCCGTGGTTCGTGCTGTTCGTTCGGGACGCGGTGGCGGAGAGCATGCGCGACGACCACGTGCTCGCGGCGCGGGCCCGCGGGTTGCCCGGGCGGACGGTCCTGTTCGGGCACGCGTTACGGACCGCGCTGCTGCCGTTCCTCACCTTGGTCGGCACCCACCTGCCCGAGCTGGTCGGCGGGGCGGTGCTTGTCGAGACGGTCTTCTCGCTGCCGGGCCTCGGTGCCGTCACGGTGGCCGCCGCGCTGGGCAGCGACTTCCCGCTGTTGGCGGCGATCACGCTGGTCACCACCGCCGTGGTGCTGGCCGCGAATCTCACGACCGACCTCGCCTACGCCGCCGCCGACCCGAGGGTGCGACTCGATGGCTGACCTTGTCACCCGACCGCCGCTGCTCCACCTGGCCCGGGCCCGGCTGCGGCTGCGACCCGGCCAGACCGGTGTCGTCATCGCCGGTCTTGTCCTGCTGGTGGCAGTCGCTGGCTCGCTGCTCGCACCGCTCGTCTGGCCACTCGACCAGAGCGCGGTCGCGTTGGACCAGACCCGGTCGGCACCGTCCTGGACCCACCTCGCCGGCACCGACGACCTGGGCCGCGACGTGGCACACCGGGCCGTCTACGGACTGCGGGTCTCGTTGCTCGTCGGCGCGGTCGCCGCCCTCGTGGCCACGGTTCTCGGGGGCGTGGTCGGCGGGATCGCCGGCACGCTCGGCGGCCGGGTGGACCGGATCCTGATGCGGGTCGTGGACACCATCGCCGCGATGCCCCACCTGCTGCTGGGCATCTTCATCGTCGCCATGCTGCGTCCCAGCCTCGGTGCCGTGATCGCCTCCGTCGGGCTCACCCACTGGCTCTCCACCGCCCGCATCGTCCGATCCGAGTTGTTGAGCCTGCGGACCCGACCGTTCGTCGACGCCGCCATCAGCGGTGGGGCGGGCCGACTCCGGGTCCTCACCCGGCACCTGCTGCCGCACGTCCTGCCTCGGCTGGCGCTGGCCACCACCCTGATGATCCCGCACGCGGTGTGGCACGAGACCGCCCTGTCGTTCCTCGGCCTCGGCCTGCCTCCGCACCTCGCCTCACTCGGCAACATGATCAATGATGGCCAGGGGTCGCTGCTGACCGGTGCCTGGTGGGCGAGCCTGGCACCGGGCGCTGTCATCGTCGTCGTCACTCTCGCCATCGCGGTCCTCGCCGCCCGCTGGCGCGACCGCCTCGATCCCCGGATCCGAGCGGAGCTGCACCTGTGACCACCACCGAATCCGTTTCGGCCCCGGCCTTTCCCCGCACCACCGCGGGTCAGCCGCTGCTCACAGTGGACGGCCTCGGCGTCGAGTTCCGGCTCCGCGACACGACGGTGCATGCCGTCACCGACCTCAGCCTCACCCTACGGGCCGGCGAACTGCTCGCCATCGTCGGCGAGTCCGGCTGCGGCAAGTCCGTCCTGGCCCACGCCCTGCTCGGCCTGCTACCCGGCAACGCCACCACCACCGGCCACGCCGTCCTGCACGACAGGGACAGCGAACCGGTCGACCTGATCACCTGCGGTCAGCGCCACCTGGCGCGCAGGGTGCGCGGGCGCCGCGTCGGGCTGGTGCCGCAGAGCCCGGCCACCGCCCTGAACCCGGTACGCACCGGACGCCGACTGCTCAGCGAGACGCTGCGGGCGCACGGCCGCGACCGCGCCGACGCCGACCAGCTCGCTGTCGATGTCGGGCTCGACCCGGCGGACCTGGACCGCTACCCCCACGAACTCTCCGGTGGCATGGCACAGCGTCTGGTCACCGCGCTCGCGCTGGCACCCGACCCGGCGCTGCTCATCGCCGACGAGCCCACCACCGGGCTGGACCGACCCCTGGTCGACCACACCCTCGACCTGCTGAGACGTCGCTGCGACAACGGCTCCGCGGTCGTGCTCATCACGCACGACCTGGCCGCCGCGCAACGGGTCGCCGACACCGTCGCCGTGATGTACGCCAGCCGCATAGTGGAACACCGCGACACCGACCAGCTCTTCACCGCGCCGGCCCACCCGTACGCCTCGGCGTTGCTCGACGCCCTGCCGGACCGGGCCTTCCGGCCGGTGCCGGGCGACCCGCCGATGCTCACCGCGCTGCCACCCGGCTGCGCGTTCGCGCCCCGCTGCCCGCGCCGCACCGACACCTGCACGGACCGACCAGAGCCGACACCGGTCGCCGGAGGCGGCACCGTGGCCTGCCACCACCCGATCCCCACGGGAGTCCCCACGTGACCAGCCCGCAGCACCTGCTCGCCGACGAGGTGACCGTCGGGTACGGCCGCCAGGTCGTCCTCGACGGCGTCACAGTGCGGATCGGCCGCGGAGAGACGGTCGGACTGCGCGGGCCCTCCGGCTGCGGAAAGTCGACGCTGGTTCGGGTCCTGGCCCTGCTGAACCGCCCCGACCAGGGTCGGGTCAGCATCGACGGCACCCCGGTCGACGGCATCCGGTACGCCGTACCGGTCGCCCTGCGGACCCGCGTCGCCGCCCTCTTCCAGAGCCCGCGTGCCGCCGCCGACCCCCGACTGAGCCTCGCCGACCTGATCGCCGAACCGCTACGCGCCACCCGGACGCCCGAGCCGGCGGTCCGCGAACGGGTCGCCGAACTCGCCGACCTCGTCGGCCTCACCGCCGACCTGCGCAGCCGACGGCCACACGCCGTCTCCGACGGTCAACTGCAACGCGCCTGCCTTGCCCGGGCCCTGGCGCACCGCCCGGACTACCTGCTCTGCGACGAGGCCACCGCGATGCTGGACGCTTCCACTCAGGCGCACGTCGCCGCCGTCATCCGCGACTACCAGCGGACCCAGCAGGCCGGGGTGCTGGTCATCAGCCACGACCAGACCCTGCTGGACCGCTGGAGTGACCGGATCGTCGACCTCGCCGGCGCAGCGAGGGCGCGCACCTGACCCTCACTCCGGGGCGTTGCGAATGCCGGGGGGCAAACGGGCGACCGGCATCGGAGGTCCGCCTCCGCCACTCGGGCGCGACAGCGTCAGCCGACGTCGAGGGGCACCCGCCGAGCGCGGGAGTCGGGGCGGCCGGCGAGGATGCCGGCGAGGATCTCCGCGCCGTCGACGACTCGCGGGCCGGGGCGGTTGAAGTAGGCAGGCCCGTCGACCACCCACACCTGCCCGGCACGCACCGCTGGCAGGTCCGCCCAGCCGGGTTGCTCGGTCGCCACGGAAAGCTCGTCGATGGTTCGCTCCGGCGTGAACCCGCACGGCCCGAACACCACCACGTCGGGGGCCAGGTCGGCGACCACCGACCACGGGTGCGGGGTGCTGTGCGCACCCGGCCCGAGCAGCAGCGACCGCCCACCCGCGTAGGTGATCTGCTCCGGAACCCAGTGCCCGCCCGGCATCAACGGGTCGAGCCACTCGACGAACAGCACCGTCGGCGCGCCGGGCACCGGTCCCGGCAACGCGGCGAGGCGACGCTCGGCGTCAGCTCGGATCTCTGCCGCCCTGCCCTCGGTGCCGGTCAGCGCGGCCACGGCATCGACAGTGTCCAGAATCCCGTCGATGGTCCGCGCCTCCAGGGACATCACCCTGGTGTCGAGATCGATCAGACCAACCGCGTCGTTGACCCGCTCGTAGGAGACCGCACACACGTCGCACAGATCCTGCGTCAGGATCAGATCCGGCTTCAACCCCTCCAGCATGGCGACGTCGAGCTGGTACAACGACGAGCCTCGGTGCGCGTCACCGGCGATCGCCGCCGAGATCTCCCGGCTCGTCAAGGTCTCCGGCAGGGACGTCGCGGTCACCGCCGGGACGTCGGCCAAGGCCCCCGGCGGCCAGTCACACTCGTGGGTACGGCCGACCAGGTGCCCGGTCAGGCCGAGCATGGCCACGATGTCCGTGGCCGCCGGCAGCAGGGAAACGATGCGCACAACCGCCTGCCTACCAGGCGCGACCGCGCCACGTCCACTTGTGCGAGCAAACGTATCGACGGCCAGTGGAAGGACCTTGGTCAGCCCTTGACGGAGGGCCGAGGCGCTAACGGATGGTGAAGGTCAGCGGGTTCGAGATGCCGATGCCGCCGTGGGAATCATGGACCCGCACGGTGAAGGTGGACGACGTGCCGGCCGACAGGGCCGTCTGGAACTGGTAGCGCTGTCCGCTGTTGGTCGGCATCACGGCCAGCCGGGTCGCGCCGAGGTACAACTCCACCCGGCTGACGAGGTCCTCGGGATCGGTGTCGGCGATGTCGGCGACCAGCGTGACGGTCGTCGGCTCGAGGAAGTAGGTCTGCCCGCCGGGGGTGCTCAACGCCACCGCCGGCGGGTGGTTGGTGCCGGTGGACGCCGGCGTCACCACCGTGACCAGCAACGGCGGCGCAGCGCCAGACAGCGACTGGTCGGTGCCGGCCGAGACGTACAGCACGAAGGTGGTGCTGGTGCCGGGCTCCCCGATCGGTGGGGTCCACAGCGCCTCGTACCGGTCACCGGTCGTCCTCACCCCCCGGGCCGCCGTGACGCCGTCCACCCGGAACGACACCGACGTGATGCTGTGTCCGCCTCCCACGGTCGCGGTCGCCGCCAGCGGGACGGTTCCCGGCGTGGTGTACACCGCGCCGGCGGTCGGGCTGAGCCAGGTGACGATCGCCGGCCAGTCAGCGACCGGCGGTGTGGTCGTCCGGGTCGGCGTCACGCTGGGCAGGACGCCGCCGGTGCACGTGACGCCGTTGAGCGTGAACGACGCCGGTATGGGGTTGCTGCCCGACCAGGCGCCAACGAAACCGATGTTCGCGGAGCCATTGGTGCCCAGGGTCGCGTTCCAGCCCAGATTGGTCGCGCTGACCTGCTGGCCCGCCTGGGCCCAGGTGGCGCTCCAGGTTTGCGTGAGCCGCTGGTCGACTGCAGGGAACGCGAACCGCAGCGTCCACCCGTTGACCAGGTCACCCAAGTTGGTGACCGCGATGTCGGCGTGGAAGCCACCGGTCCACTGGCTGGTGACGACGTAGTGCACCCGACACCCGGCCGCCGCGTTCGCCGCACTGGCGTGTGAGATCGCGGTCATCATCGCGACCATGGCAACAGCGATGGCGGCCACAGCAGTCAGCGACTTCCGCATGGCACACCTCGCCGTAAATAGTTGAACGTCTATGAATATGTCGACTGTCCTGCTGCTCCGCCTTCCTGTCAAGGCACGCACGGCAGTCCTGCCGCCGGCAGGACAACGGACAGCCCGCCCATGGCTGATCGGTAGCGGCCACAGCGCCGAGCAGGCAGAAGAGTGGATAGCGCAGCTTCCCGCCTGGACCGCGACTGACCGCCAGGTCCTGGACGACTTCGCGTCAAATAACGCAACGAAGTGGGCGGCCACGTCCCGGCAGAAAACCGAGCGCCGGGTACGCGACCTCGCAATGTGGACCGGCGAGTGGGCAGATCACCAGACCGACGGCCATCAGTCAGCGTACGAGTCACAGAGCCCAGTGGTTCCGATGGCCACGGTGGCTCGGGCGGGGCCCTGTCCCCGCTGCGTCCGGCCGCTTCGTTGTGTTTTTCACCGTGGTTTCTGGCGGCGGTCATTGCAAATTCATGCTGTTTCTGCGCTCCGCTCAGTTGCTGCAGCTCTCGGAACACCCCTCCCAGCTCGTTGAACGAGAAGACTGTCCCGAATCTCATGCCCAGCTGGCCCACGAGTCCCAGTGAAACTCTCAGGTAGCGCGCCGCGATGCCGTGTTGGCCGAGGCGCGATCTGACAGCACCGATGTTGCTGAGGGCGAGCGCGATGTTGAATCAGCCCTATTCATCGTGACGGGGCTGGTCACGGCGGTGGGGTGGGGGCAGGGATCGACGTAGGGCGAGGCTCCCGGCAAGACAGCAGTCGACCCAAGATCCGATGCTCCAACCGGAAGCCTCGCTGTTGTCCTACCCTGCCGCGATTCCCCTGTCCGACCGCACCCTCATGTGCCTCGCTGACCTGATCCGCAACCACCGAACGCAGGTGGAGAATCGCGCAGCGCTTGGCTGGCGGTTCAACAAGTCTGACCCGAGTACCAGGCGTTGGATACGGCGTTGGCGCCGCCGATGTCCCACGTTCCCGGGCCGATGCACCAGCTCCAGTCGTTGCGGGGCCACGTCGCGTCGACGTAGATGATCACATGGGTGTTCCCGCAGTGGTTGTACCAGGCCGTCACCGCGTCTTCGTAGTAGCCGCAAACCTGCGCGGCGAAGTCCTCGCTGCCGGGCTTGGCCTGCTCCGAAACCGCGGTGGTTTCGGGTTGGGACAGGCGGGAGCCGGCGCCCGGACTTGCCTGTGCCACGGTCCCGGACAGGGTGAGTGCGCCGAGGATCGCGGTCACTGCCGAGATCCGAAACGCCGTTCTGTACCACATCTTCACAATGGTCTCCTGTCAGCCGCCGCTGCGGCTTAGATGATGCTGCTGGCTGCATGAAGTGATCGACGTACTTCCTCGCGCTCCTTCCATCGCGAAAACACGCATCGATGTAACACGCTCAGGTGAACCTTCTTCCGTAAGCCGGAATCAGATCAACCCTGACTGAGCGACTTCCTGAGCTAAGAGTGCAGTCCACAGCCGGTTCTGTCGTTACTGGTAAGCGCACAAGTCTTTAGTCTGCGCGTACTCTTGCGCACTGCTCGCGGAACTGGCGTGGCGAAAGACCGTAGGCGCTGCGGAACGCCTGGCTGAAGTGCGCCGGGCTGGTGAACCCCCACTGGGCGGCGATCGCGTGGATCGGGCGCGCGCCTAGTTGGGGGTTGGCGAGGTCGCGTCGGCACTGCTCCAGGCGACGCTCGCGGACCCAGCCGGCGACCGTGTGCCCTTCCTCGTGGAACAGCTTGTGCAGGTATCGCAACGAGATGTGATGCGCTGCGGCAATCGCGTCCGGCGTCAGGCGTGGATCGCCCAGATTCGCTCGGACGAAGGCGTGGATCTGAGCCATCAACGCTCGCCGTCGGGTGTGGGAGGGCACCGCGCTTTGGACGTCCAGCGCGTTGGCCAGTGCCGCTGTCAACACGTCAATGGTGAGGGTGGACAGCCGGGCGGCGTCCAACGGACTGAGTTCGTCCATGTGCCGGGCAAGGTGCAGCAGGAATTGTGAAGATAACGCGCCGACGCCTTGGGCGCCAGGGATGCGAACTGCGCTCAGGCGCCGCAACTCCCAAGGGGGCAACGGCAGCAACAAGCGCGGGAAGCGCAGGAGCAGCAGCTGACTAACTGGCACATCCGGGGTGAATTCGGCCAGGTAGGGCCGGGAAGTGTCATACAGTATCAGGTCCCCCACGCCGAAATCTGTGCGCTGGCCGTCTTGCGTGATCATGCCGCCACCGCGCACAAGGCAACCCAGCTTGAACACCTCGGGATCGGCCTGCCGAATGAGCTTGGGAGTGCGGTGGACCGAGTGCGGCATCGTGGTCATTAATGTCGCCTGCACGGGACCGAACTCGCTGATTCCGACCTGAGCCCGAAATCCGGGCTCCCACTGCGAATCACAGCGTAAATCGTAGGGCACCCAGAGCTTCGAGTTTACCTCGCGCCAGAAGGCGAACCCGTCTTCAACCGGGACCTCGGTGGTGCTGACTACGTCCATGACTCACCTTCGCGCTGTCGCTGCCGGGGTCAGATCACGATAGCTTGGCGTCGATATAACGGCGTTGCGAGGTTATGGTGCCGGTCAGGCATTGAGGGCTTTTCATCGTGATGGGCCTGGTCGCGATGGGTGGCAGGCAGCGTGTGTCGACATAGGACGTGGCTCCCGGCAAGACAGCAGTCGACCAAGATCCGATGCCCCAACCGGGAGCCTCGCTGTGCTGTCTTACCCGGCGCCCAGGCTCTCGATCACCCGCATGCTCGTCGGCCCGCCCGTGGCGTATGCCTCGGCGCCGCGCGCCTGGGCAAGCTGCACGCCCACGTATCCCACAGCGCCGGCACCGCCGTGCACCAGGACCTTCTGCCCGGCGCGGAGTCCGGCCCGGTCGACCAGCCCCTCCCAAGAGGTGACCGCCGCCAAGGGCAACACGGCGGCCTCCCGCATCGAGAGTGCGTTCGGCTTGCGGGCCAGCAGTCGGGCGTCCACGGCGGCGTACTCGGCCAGCGAGCCCTGCAGGTTGCCGACGCCCCCGCACAGCCCGTACACCTCGTCCCCCGGCTCGAAGTCGGTCACCTCCGCGCCGACAGCCGCCACGACGCCGGCAAGGTCCAGGCTAAGCATTCCCACTCTCCGTGATCGAGACTTCACGTGGACGCTATCCGAGCAGATCGACGGCGGGGCGGGTTCCTCGGACCGCGCCGGCGCCGCGACGGGCGCACCGCGCACGGGTCAGTCGTCTTCGGCACCGTCGAGCAGCGCGCGCCGCAGCGCCAGCCGGTGCTTCCGGCGGATCTCCGCCTCCCGGTACCGCCGCCGGTCACCGTCGGTCTCCGGTAGCAGCGGCGGCACCGTTCGAGGCTGGCCGTCGTCGTCGATCGCGACCATGACCAGGTGAGCGGTGGCCACGTCGGTGGGCGGCACCGCCCGGTCCCACCGGTCGGCGGTCACCTTGACCGCCACCTCCATCGAGCTGCGACCGGCCCAGGTGATCCGGGCGTCGACGTGCACGACGTCGCCGACCCGCACCGCGCGCAGGAATGCGGTCTCGTCGATCGCGGCGGTCACCGCCGGCCCGTCGGAGTGGCGGGCGGCGACCACCCCGGCCACCGAGTCGATGAGGTTGAGGATCCGGCCGCCGTGGACCGTACCCATCAGGTTGGTGTGGTGCTGGTCCATGATCTGCGACAGGGTCAGGTGCGACGCCGACGGCGCTCGGCCGGCGATCGTGGTGGTGTCGTGCACAGCGGTAGTCCGTCCCTCGGGAAACCACACCGCCGGAACACGGGCACACGCTGACGAGGACACACCGGCGCACACCGCCCCGGCACGTCACCCGCTCAGCCCACCCGCGAGGCCGACGGCAGCGCACACGGTCGTGTACGCGGCGCGGGCAGGTCTTCGGACTCGCGGGCCCGACCGGCTCCACGCCGGTCCCCTACTGGCCGTCGCTTCCCAGGCCACTGGCCCAGTGCTGATGACGGCGGTCGTTCCCACTCACCGCTGCGGGGCAGCCCCGGATTCCCACCGGGTTCCCTCTTACGACGCCCGGCCAGCTCACGACCGGGCGAACCAGCGCCACCGGGAGCATAGCTGGCCAGGAGCGACGGCCCCTCAGCCCGGCCGACCACCCGGGAGGTGTTCGGCTTTAGCCATGTGAGGAAAAAGTTCGTCACCTCTTGTAAAAAGTCTCCGCCCAGTGAGGATATTCAGATGCGTCGTCACCCTCAGATTCCTGGGCGGGTGGTCTCGGGCCTCCTCGCGCTCCTCCTCGCCTCGGCGGTCGCTCTCCTCGCGTCCGCCCAGCCCGCCGCAGCTCACGGGACCCTCGCGATGTCCACACCGGCGAGCGGCGCAACCGTGCGCGAGCCGTTGACGTCGGTGCAGCTGTTCTTCACCGAGAAGGCCGCTGCCAACGCGTTCTTCACTATCACCGCGCCGGGTGGCATCCGGGTCGACAATGGCTGGTCGTACGGGGAGCCCAAGCCCTTGGACAAGCCGGTGCGCGAGTACTTCCTGGTCAACGGCCAGTTCGAGCCACGCGAGTACACGACCGGGTTCCCCGCGACGGTGGCGGTCGCGCACCTGCCGGCCAAGGGCCAGTACTCGGTGAGCTACCTGTCGGTCGCCTCGGACGGCGACCCCGTACGCGGCACCTTGACCTTCCGCTACGACGGGCCGGTGACGGCGGCGCCCAAGGGGTGGAGCCCGCCGTCGACCCAGCCGGATCCGGCGCTGTTGGCCACCGCCGAGCAACACGGGTCGTCCGGGCAGGCGTCGGCGGTGCCGACAGTCGCTGCCGAGACGGCGGTTCCACCGTCCGCGGCAGCGGCTGCGCCGACCGGATCGACTGACGAGAGCGGCCCCGGAGCGGTCACGTGGGTCGGCCTGGCGGTGGTCGCCGCGGCGGCCGCGGCGGCCGGATTCGTCGTCTGGCGTCGGAGGACGACCCCCACCGGCAGGCCCGCCGGCCGGGGCCGTACCGCGTCGGCGACATCCGCTCGACGCGGCGCCGGCACCCGTCCCGCGACCAGGACCGCCGGCACCAGGATCGCCAACGCCAAGGCCACCGGCGCCAAGGGCGCTGGTAGCAAGCCCGCCGTTGCCAGGACCGGCGGCGGCAGAGAGGTCGGTGGCAGGACCGTCGCAGACAGGAGCCTCGCGGCGACCGGCAGCGGTACGCAGACCTCGGACGGTAAGCGGCGACCCAGCACCGTGCCGGCCGCGCGTAAGGACACCGCCGTCGTCGTGGCCCGGACCGGCGTCGCTGTCGATCCACCTCCGACCGGTGAGGACGCGAAAGCCCTCGCCACGACGGACAGTCGACCGCCCGTCGACTCCGGGGCATCGCCCGACCCGGATCTCGCCACGGCGACGCCCGGGTCCCGGCTGAGCAACACCAGCCTGGCACTGTTCGTCGGTACCCTGGTGCTGGCCCTGCTCGGCGGGTTCGGGTTGGCGCGCGTCAGCGGCAACGAGGGCCCGGCCGCCAACACCGCCCGGCAACCGGCGGGCGGTCCGCCCGCCTCCGGCCCGGCAGGGTCCGCGGCCGACGGACACCAACACCCGGCGGGCACCGGACCGCACACGCACCGGGGCGACGGCGCAACGGGCGAGACGCTTGCCACCGGGACGACCGTCAGCGCCGGCGGGTACACGCTGCAACCGCTGGAACGAACCCAACCCGCCGGGGTACGCGCCGACTACCGCTTCCGCATCGTCGGCACCGACCGGCAGCCGGCGACCCGCTTCGCGGTCGTCCACGACAAGCCGTTGCACATGATCGTCGTGGGCCGTGACCTGACCGGTTACCAGCACCTGCACCCGACGATGGCACCCGACGGCACCTGGAGCGTCCCCATGACGCTGGCCCGACCCGGCGGCTACCGCGTCTACGCCGACTTCTCCGTCACCGCTGCCAACGGCACGCCGCTGCCGCTCGTGCTGGGCGTCGACCACACAGTGCCCGGCGCGCACACCCCGACCGCGCTGCCGCCGGCACAGGCGCAGGCGACGGCTGGTCCGTACACGGTGTCGATGACCGGCACCCCGACCGTGGGGGTGACGGCACCGATCCACTTCCAGGTCGCCAGCGCCGACACGGCCACGCCCGCGCAGCTGGAGCGATACCTTGCCGCGTACGGGCACCTGGTGGTGGTTCGTGAGGGTGACCTCGGCTACGTGCACGTGCACCCCGAGCCGGAGCTGGTCGACGGGACTGTGAAGTTCTGGCTGACCGCGCCGAGTTCAGGCCGGTACCGGGCATTCTTCGACTTCCAGGTCGCCGGCAAGGTGCACACCGGGGAGTTCACGATCAACGTTCCCTGAGCCCGGAACTTTCTCCCTGCTGCGGCCGACCAACCTCCCAGCAGCAACCATCGGAGGAAGAACACATGCGCGCCACCAGCCCGAACGTTTCACGCCGCCGCTCGGCAGCGATCCTCGCCGCCGCGATCCTGGCGGTGGGCGCCGCCGGGTGCGGGTCGTCCGACTCTCCGTCGGCCGCGCAGGCGAGCCCGTCCACGTCGGCCCCGGCCAACCCGGACGCTGGTGTGCTCGGCATTCGTGACCCGTGGGTGAAGGCGGCCGACAAGGGCATGACGGCGGCCTTCGGGACCCTGGTCAACGACGGCGACAGCGATGTCACGGTGACGGGCGCCACGAACCCCCTGTCACCGATGGAGCTGCACGAGATGACCATGAAGGACGGCAAGATGGTCATGCAGGCCAAGCAGGGTGGCATCGTGATCAAGGCCAAGAGCACGCACGCGCTGGAGCCGGGCGGCGACCACCTCATGCTGATGAACCTCACCAAGCCCGTCCAGGCCGGCGATGAGTTGACCTTCACGCTGACCTTCGCCGACGGCAAAACGCAGCAGTTCAGCGCCGTGGCCAAGCCGTTCACCGGCGCGCAGGAGAGCTACGCCCCCGGGCACGGTCAACCCATGCCCGGCGTGAGCGCCACGCCGGAGATGAGCATGAGCCCGTCATCGTGACGCAGACGCCACCCGTCCGGCCGGTGAGCAGGCGCCGGCCGG
>NZ_JBEZEH010000111.1:0-23241 GCF_040648775.1 Micromonospora sp. NPDC049089 | reverse complement strand
GCGCCACCGGGAGCCGGGCCCCGGCCCCCACGATCCGCCGCCGACCGGGTAGCTGGTCGTCACCGCTCCCCCTCAGCCGTCGAGCCGGTAGTGCAGCAGGACGACCAGGTCGGTCAGGCCGTCCGGGTCGGCCGCCAGCGTGACCGGGGTGCCGAGAACCAGCGGATCGGACTGACCCACGCACTGGTGCAGGTCGGCGTCCCGGTTCAACGTCACCGGGTCACCGGCCACCGTGAGGTCGTACGTCCCGGGGTCACCGTCCACCCGGGCGTACCAGGTCACCTGGTCCACCACCGGCTGGTGGTCTCGGGCGAGGTACGGCAGGTGCTCCGGCCCGATGGTCAGCTCGGTGCTCTGCTGCTGGGTGAGCTGCCACCACTCGTCCGGGAAGTGATGGCGCAGGCTGTATGCCTGGTACAGCCCCGTCCGTCCGGCGTCGACAAGCATCTCGTTGAGCACCTCCCGCAGGGAGTCCTCGACCAGGCCGCGCAGCGTCGAGCCGCCGTCACGGGCCGTGTACCGCAGGTGCAGGATGATGTCGCTGATGCTGTCGTAGTCGAACTGGCGGACTGCCGTCGGCAGTTCCAGCCGCCAGGTGCCGATCGCGCCCTTGCCCTCGAACGGCAGGTAGCGGTCGTCGGCGAAGTTCAGCTCGAACATGCCGCTGTCGCTGAGGCCGCTGCTGGTCGCGATCGACTCGATCCCGCCCACGTTGTACGCGAACCGCTCGTCGCCGGGAACCTCGGTGTACTTGTCCTTGGCGCTGGTGGCGGCCTGCCGGGCCGCGGTGGCGGTCCGGTACCGGTTGCCGATCAGGGAGAGCTTCGCGGTGACCGGGGTGTACGGGCCGGCCACGCACGGGATGGACAGACTGACAGTGCGGAGCCGGCGGAAGTAGTGCCCGGGGTGGTCCAGGTCGAACAGCGCCTCCGGCACGTTGACCACGCAACTGCCGGTGGCCCGCAGCTCGATCAACGCCGCCGGGTCGAGCTGTGCCAGCGAGACGTGCCGGGTCAGCTCGCGCTCGCGGCTGTGCCGGTCGAGGTAGGCCACCTCCATCCGCTTCAGGTCGTGGCGCAGCGCGTCCGCCACGGTCAGCCCCTTGCGCAGGCTGTCCCAGTAGCCGGGTTGGAGGAACGTGGCCTCGCTGCCCAACTCGTGGGCGAAGCACCGCTCGGCCTTCTTCGCCACGTCGAAGGCGAGCTGGTACGCCCCGAAGTAGACCGAGCTGGCCCGGCTCACCATCCACTGGTACAGCTCGGTGTTTGTGTACTTGCCGCGCAGGTACTCCTCGGTGGCTCGGGCGTTGTCGGCTTCCCGGTCGTGCGCCGCCAGCTCGTCGGTGAGCATGGCCACGTGCAGACGCCCGGTGAGGAGCTGCTGGTCGAGCTGGGTCAGTTCGAGACCGGCCAGCGCCGCCTGGTGTTCCCAGTCGTCCATCCGGCGGCGGTAGCCGCCCTGGTTGGCGGCCATCCCGGCGGCCTTGTCCAGGGCCCGGGCGATCGCCTCCAGGGTCATCACCGCCGAGTCGGCGGCGGCACCGGCCTTGTCCCCGCCGAGGGTGAGGGTCACAGTGGGTGAGCCACCGAAGCCGGCGCCGCCGGCGGTGAAGTTGGGAATCAGCTTCAGCCCGCCGGACAGGATGTAGCCCACCATGATCGCGGTCTCGCCGAGCAGCGACGCCCCGGACAACGTGGTGGCGGTGATCTCCCAGGCGTTCATGTACGGCCGGCCGGCGTAGTAGCGTTGCCGCTCCTCCACCACCTTGCGACTCAGTTCCAGCGCCGCGACGTTGCCCTCGGCCTCCGCGATGGTGGCGAGCTTGACCGCCCGTACCGCGTCGAGCAGGGCGATCTCCTGGCCGGCGCGCAGCCGGGCGAGTTGCTCGGCGTCCCGCTTCTCCATGGCCGCGAGCAGCCCGCCGCCCAGCTCACCGACGTACCCGACGAGTTCGGTGGCCTTCTGGGCCAGCACCCGGAACCGGTAGTTCGGCAGTGGTGCGCCGAGCCCGGCCAGGAACGACGAGACGGACATGCCGGCGGCGGCGGCCCGCACCAGTGCCCCCGGGTCGATCGGCGGTGAGAACAGGGCGAGCATGCTCTCCACCCCGTCGATGTTCTGGCAGTTGCGGATCTTGAAAAGTCGATCGGCGATCAGGTCCCACAGCCGCAGCATCTCCTCGTTGGGCGGGACGCAGAAGTACAGCGCCGAGTAGCTCAGCGGGCTGGGCAGTTCCGCCCCGCCGTGCGGCAGCAGGTCCAGGTCGGGGATCAGGTTCTCCAGGTCCAGCAGCGCGTTGCCGAACAGGTCCACAGTGGCCTGGAGCTGGTTGACGGTGGCCGGCGCCGGGCTGACCAGCGGCGGCACCACGCTCGGCTTCGGCCCGAGCAGTTTGTCGGCCAGGATGTAGAGCTGGGTGGCCTGGGTGACGGATTCCCGGGTGAACTGCCGGAACAACTGGTCACCCCAGTCGACCAGGTTCTTGATGTAGCTGACCACCACGGCGAGCTGGTAGGCGACCGGCCGGCTGCGGGCCACCACGTGCGGGTTGAACGGCTTCGCCCGCCACTGCTCCACAGCGAACTTCAGGTCGGTGATGCTGGCCCCCGACGGGTCGGCCGCGATCGCCGTGAGAATGTCGCCGATGCGCTGGTTGAGCAGCTCGGGCACTCCGGTCTGGAAGAACGGCTTCGTGACCCAGTACTTCTGCGGGGCGGCGGCGCCGTCGGCGGTGCCGACCGGGTTGAAGATGTGGTGGAACCAGTCGCGCGCCTCGGCGAACCGCTGGTCCCGGTTGAGCCGCAGCGCGATGTCGAACGGAAGGTGGTAGAACAGCTCCCAGTTGTAGCCCGCGTACGCGCCGTCCGCGGCGAAGTCCAGGTCCTCCACCGGGTACGGCGACACGACCACCGGCGCCGGCTGGTAGGTGGCGGCGAAGTCGAACCCCGTGTTGGTGAGCTGGGTGGTCCGACTCAGCAACGCCGGCACGCCCGACCGGTAGACGATGGCCCGCAGGACACACAGCAGCGGGTGGTAGAAGTTCGCGAACCGCACCCCGTACGACAGGGTGCCGTAGACCTCGAACTCGGCGACCAGCCGGTGGTACTCCGCGTCCTCGGTCATTGCCTGCACGGCGGCCGCCAGGTCGTGCGCCGGGTCCTCGGCGTATCGGCGCAGGTACTCGGTGAGCAGCGCCAACACGTCGCGGGCGAACTCGTCCACGTCGCTGTACGTCTTCTCGATCCGGTCCGCCGGGTCCTCGGCACGCCGGTCGTAGAAGCCCGGGATGATCACGTAACCACGGTCGTAGTCGCCGTAGAAGTACGGCATCAGGGTGCCCAGTGGCAGCACCGGTCGGCGGTCGTGAACGCCTCGGACGCTCTGCGCAAGCCCCAGCAGCATGATGATCCAGTCGAGCAACGACATCTGCATGGGGTACGTCACCCGGAACCGGCCGGGCGTCTGCGCCACCAGCGTCTGGAACGCGCCCATCAGCGGAGTGCTGATCGCCAGGTCGTTCTGCTCCCGAAAGACCAGTTCGGTGAACCGTTCGGCCAGCAGCTCGGTGTCCTTGAACACCGGCGACAGCAGCAGGTTGCCGGAACCGCCGCCCGGCACCGGCTCCGGATAGCCTCGGCAGCCGGTCAACGCGAACGAGCCGACGAACTCGGTGCCGGTGAGCACGCTGATCGCCTGGCCGGCCGCTCCGGCCGCGTACGCGAAGCAGGTGAACTCGTCCGCCTCAGGGAGGTCCTCCCGGTAGCCGCTCGCCGGGTAGTACAGCGCGTCCTTGGAGATCTTCTTCGGCTGCCAGCGGTCCTGCGTCCGCTCGCCGATGGCCAGCTGGATTCGCCACCGCCGGCGCGGCCGCTCCGTCTCCGTGCCGCCCGGCGGGATGCCGTCCGGGTCCGGAATCTGGGAGGTCTGCGACGTGTCCGTCTCCTGCGTGAAGACCGGCCAGGCCACTGTGAGCCGGCTGTTGCGGTCGAAGGCGAGCAGGTGGTCGCCCGCGATGTCCAGCGGCACCCGCCGCCACGGCGTCCAGTACCGCTCCCGCTCGAACTGCCGGTGGTAGTACACCGTCGGGTCGCCGCCCCGGGTGCGGGCGAACACGTGCATGAGATGCCTGTCGTGCTGGTAGTAGCAGGCCATCACGTCCAGGTGCGCCAGGTCATCCAGCTTCTCCAGGTACGCGATGGTGGCGTTCTCCACCGCCAGGTCGGTCAGCTCGTCCTGCTGCAACTGGTCGTCCAGCTCGGTGAACAGCTCCGACTTGTCGTCGCGCAACTCCGGCAGGATCCAGTTCTCCGGATACAGGAAGATCTTCCGGTTGGCCTCCCACACCCGGTAGTTGGCCATCCAGTTCCACTGGTCCCAACCCGGATCCTCGGTGACCGCCGCGACGCTGTCCGGCTCCAGGCCCAGCAGGCAGCGCTGCACGAACAACTGAACTGTGGCGTGCGCCTGCACGATGCGCGACGTCGCCATGCAGGCGCCCATCTCGACATCGATGAGGAAGTGGTCGTACAGGTCATTGGTGTCGCGCAGCCCCGGGTTCTCGGCCAACAGGTACGCGACCAGCGCGTCCCGTTTGGCCACCCGCAGCCGGTCCTGCACCCCTTGGAGCACCCCGAACCACTCGGTCTCGGCGTAGCGCGCCTTCAGTGCCTGCCGCATGGTGGCCGCCCCGGCCGCCGTGGTGACCGGCTGGACCAGCGGCACCGCCGCCGCCACCGGTAGGCCCAGCCGGCGCAGCAGGGTGAGCGCCCGGGCCAGTCGCTGGATCGTCGCCGGCGACCGGTACGCGGTGAGGTCCATCGCCGACAGTTCGAGGTGGGTGTCCAGGTCGGCCAGCACTGTGGCGTCCCAGCCACCGAGCTGCGCCAGCTGGATGTGGACCTGCGTGGAGGTGGTGCCGGCCGCCAGGACCAGGTCGAACAACCCGTACACCGTCCACGGCGTCGCCGCGTCCAGCGGGTTCGCCACCGGTGGGTAGGTGCGGGCCAGCTCGACCCCGGCGGCCAACCGGATCCACTCGGCCAACGGGGCCGGCGGCCGGCCGGTCTGGTAGGGCGCCCGGTCCAGGGCCAGCCAGCCGAGTGACCCGGCGTTCGTCAGCAGCCAGCCGAGATCCGCGTCGGGCACCGTCAGGTGGTCGACGAGTCGGCTCAGGACGTGCAGCAGGCGCAGTGCCCGGTACTGCTCGTCGAACCCGGCCGGGGTGACCGTCGGCGGCGCCGCCGGCTCGTTCACCAGGTCCACCAGCACGTCGTCGGTGAGCACTGCGAGCAGCGGCCGGGTCAGCTCCGCGCCGGCCAGCACGGTCGCGGCGGCGTCCGCCGAGAACCCGAAGGTGTCGGCCACCGCCGCCACCGCCAGCTCCTGCTTGGTACGGATGTACGCGTAGCTGGACAGGGCCGTGGTGATGGCCAACAGCAGCGTGGTCTGCTGGGCCTCGGTGGGGCTGGCCACGATCGCTGCTGTGATCGGTGTGGTGTCCACCAGGGCGGCGAGCTTCGCGTCGACGAACTGCGCCGGGGTGGTCACCGCATCGGTCCAACCACCGTCCACGATCGAGGCGAAGCCGGCCAGGTCCGCCTCGGTCATCCCGGGCACGGTGGCCAGCAGGGCACGCATGCCCGGCAGGTTCTCCTCGGGGGGCGCCGTCGGGTCGACAGCGGGTCGGGTCGCCGCGTACCCGCTGTGGTAGCCGGTCTGCAACCCGGTGAGCACCGCGGTCAGCGTCTCGTCCGGCAGGTCCCGCGCGGCCAGATCGTCGGCTTCGTGTCGGAGCAGGTAGCGCAGGTCAGCCGGGCGGATGCCGGTGCCGGCCCGGGCGGCGTCGAACCGCTCGACGAAGGCCAGCGCGGTGGCCGGCGCGGTGAGCGGATCCGACCCGATCAGATCCTTCATGATCAGGTACTCGGTGGCGGTGAGGCCGAGCGCCCGGGCCAGCAGCGTCCCGGCGTATACCGCGTGCAGGCCGACGTTGCTGACGATCGCCGGGGCCGGAAGGTCGGCCACCAGCAGGGCGGTGTCCGCCGTGGTGGCCCCCAGGCAGGTCGCCAGGTACGCCTCGTGCGTCGACAGCGGAGCACCCGAGCCGGGTGTGGTCAGCTCCGCCTGCTCGTTGGCGAGGACGTTGGCCGGCTCGAACGCCTCGAGGACCGGGCCGTTCGCCGTGTTGCGGAACACCTCGGCGTACCGCGACTCGTCCAGCGGCGCGAACAGGTCGACGACCTCGGGCAACGGCAGCCCGAGCCGCGCCGTGAGCCGGTGCAGCGCCGCCACCGCGGCCAGGAGACCGTCGTCCAGGGCGCCGCCGCCCAGCGCGTCGGCCCGGATCGCCCGGTCCAGCAACGGCGGCGTCCAACCGGTGCAGGCCGGCGCGCGCAGCAGGCGCAGGAACCGGTGGATCCGGTCCAGGCGCGCGTCGGTGAGCTGCTGGATCCGCTTTGCGCTGAGGTCGGACCCGGTGTCCAGGTGCTTGACGAACATGGCGTTACTGGGATTGACCCAGGCCAACGCCAGCAGCTCGGTCAGCTCCCGATAGTCCAGGCGCGCCCGAGCGAGGAAGTTGTCCACCCGGGCGATACCGCCCAGAGCGCCAAGCGGCGCGGTGTTCCAGATGTCGTCCTGAGCGGCCGGGTCGGCGGTGACCACCAACTGCCGCTGCGCGTCGCTGATTCCCAGTTCCTCGGCCGCGATGGCCTCGTCGCTCGGGCCCGCCGACCGGCGCAGCGCCCGCATCAGGTCGGCCCGAGCCATGTCGAACTGGGCGAAGTAGCTGCGGGTCTCCTCGTGAGCCAGGTCGAACGGTAGGGCGAACGCGTACCGGCTGCCCGCCAGCAGGGTGTAGGCGGCGGCATTCACGTACTGCGGCGCGGCCGCCAACTCCAGCGCGGTGCCAGTGGTCTGGCGCAATCGGCGTACGACCCACCCGCCGGCCCCGTCCGGCGTCGCCTTGGCCACCACGCCGATGTCGCGTACCACTCGAGCCCCAGCCAGGTCCGGCTCGTAAACGAGGGAACGGTCGGTGAACGGCCATCCCTGGCCCTGCAACAGGCTCAGCAGCCCGGCCGACGGCGCCTCCACCGGATCGACGCCGCCGCTCAGCGGGCCCCCGAACGCCAGGCCCGCGTCCGGCGCCACCGCCTCCTCCAGCAGCTCGCACACCAGATCCAGGTAGGGCAGCGGAAGGTCGGTGTTCTCGCAGCTCAGATCCAGGTCACCCAGGTCCGGCCGGCGACCGTACAGGACATCCCGGGCGACCTTGGTGGCCGGACCCGGCGTGTCGGCGTCGGTGACCAGCCGGTTGCCGAGGAACTGAAGGACGTCCACCAGGTACGCGGCGGCACTGTGCACGCTGCGGCACGGCTCGCAGTAGCTGGAGTCGGCGAGTTGGAACAGGCTGCTCAGGTTGGGAAAGTCTGCGCTGACAGGGGAGAGGTCCGGGGCCGCCGAGCCGCCCAGTGCCCGGACCGGCAGCGCCCGTGCCGCGCTTTGAAGCTCACCAGCCAGCAGCCCGCTCGCCACGTGCACGTCCACGGCCCGGCGATACACCGACCGGGCCTGCTCGTCGGTGAATCGGCCGGTGTCCACGGCGGTGGCCACGAACCGCGTCTCGCCGAGGGCGTGGATCCGAGCCGCCGACGGCACTTCGGCCGCCAGCAACGCCGTCGTCTGCCGATAGGTCGGCGCCAGCTTGAAGATCCGCTGCGCGGCCTTGAGCGCCGGCCGCCCGGTCCGCAGCCGCTCGGGGTGGTCCCGCAGCAGCCGCTCCACGTTGCCGGTCGCGAGGTCGAAGTCCGGATTCGCGGTGAGCAGTTCGAGCACCGCGTCCCGGTGCCCACCGAAGGCGCGCTCGGCGGTGCTGGCCCGCTCCTCGTTGCCGGGCTGCTCGTCGGGGTCGGCCCGTTGACCGGGGCCGGGCCGATCTGGACTGCCGTCGGGACGTTCGCCTTCGGTGCCGGATGCGGCGTTGGCTGTGGTGTCGGCCCCGGCGCCCGCGTCGCGTTCGAGCTGCGCGGTGAAGGCCGTGGTGGGATAGCGCCTCTCCAGCTTGCGGGCCAGCGCGCCGGCGTGCAGGTCGATCAGCTCCGGCCGGACGGGCTGACCGGCGACCCGGACATCAGTGGTGCTGTCCCGCAACACCCGCCGCCAGTCCGCCGGGGCCAGCCGGGCCAGCCGGCGTACGTCGGCCGCCCCCTCGATCCCCTCGCGGTCGCGGACCCGGTCGACGATCGTCTCGTCGTAGCCCAGCACGTCGGCCAGCACGCTCGCCGCGCCGGCCGCCTCGGCGGCCGACCGGTCGGGAAACGCCGCCGCGTCGGCCAGCCGGGCGATCAGGCCGGGCAGGTCACCGGCGGCGTCGGCGGCGAGGAGACCCTGGACCCGCTCGTGCGCGCCGTCGGCGAGGAACCGCTCCACCCGCGCGTACAACACCTTCGGCCGTTCCTGCTCAACGTACTCCTTGGCCTCCGGCCGTACCCGGGCCAGCATGTCGAGGATCCGGTCCAGCTCGCCGAGCAGATCCTCGGGAACGTACCGATGGCGCACGGCGTCGGCGACGGCGTTCCGGACGGTGTGCTCGTCGAGCAGGGCGATGTCGTAGTACAGCGGCCGCAGCTCGGTGTTCAGATCGACGTCGAACCGGGCGAGCGCGGCGCCGGTGCGGCTCGTGGTCAACAGCGTCCGCTCGGCGAACAGCGCGTAACCGAACACCGCCGGCAGCTTGTAGGACGCGGCCAGTTTCTGCGCCACACCGAAGTGCGCCAACGCCGTCGCGGGCAGTCCGGTCTCGGCGGCCAGGAACGTCACGTCCTCGACCTCGTCGTCCTGCCTCAGCTCGTACAGCGGGACCTGGCCGAGCAGCGGGACAATCGTGGCGAGGATCCGCTCGTACTCACTGCGTTCCCGGTCCCCGCCACCGGACAGATCCACAGTGAGCGCGGCCAGCTCGGGAGCGTTGAACAGCACCGCGCTCAGCGGCGGGTCGGACAGGAGCCGATCACCAGCGGACACCCGGACGAACAGGTCAGCGGACTGCTTCTCCGAGCGGGTGAACTGATCGCGTGAATAGTCGACGCGATACAGCCCGTCGTCCCCGGTGATCGCCTCGCCGAGCTGCTCGGCGTCGCGCAGGTCCCGGTCGAAAGCGACGACCGTCAGAGCGTTCGCCGGCTGCCCGTCGACCCAGCGAACCCGGCCCACCACAACGAACCGGGACGGCGGCTCGGCCAGCACCATCTGCACCGCGTCCCGGGTCGCCCCGTCCACCGTGCCGGTCACCGGGAGCTTGTGCGCCCGTTGGAACTCAGCCACCCCACGACGGGTGGTCGGCCCGTACCGGGCGTCAACCAGTTCGTCGGTGGCGATGTCGACGGGCATCCGCAGCAGCGCGGTGTGCAGCCGCCGGACGTCGTCGCTGGGGCGGTGCCGGCGCGAGCCCATCGGGGTGGTCATGAGCATCTCCGATCGTCCGGCAGCCGGCGACGGCGGCTGTCTGACGCCGGTGCGACCGGGAGCTACCTGGCATCCTGCGGATCAGAGGAGCCCGCCAGCATCGCACTGTCCGAGATCCGCCTTCCCTTCTGGCTGAACGGCAGCGGCGCTGCCGGTACGGCCGGGCTCGATGTCAGGTCACTCCTGCGGCGCGATCAGCCGGTCGTCGGTGACGTCGTGGACCGTGATCGCCTCCACGGGGCACGAGTCGGCGGCGTCGACGATGACGTCGTCCGGGGCGACGACGTCGGTCAGCGGCGTGGACCGGCCGTCGACCAGGCGGAAGTGCTCGGGCGCGGTACCGGCGCAGATGCTCGTGCCGATGCAGCGGCCCGAGTCCACCCCGATCCGCCAGGCGGTACTCACCAGGCCACCGGCATCCCGAGCAGGCCCCGCACCAACATGCCCCGCTTCCACTGCAGCTCGGCTTCCGGTACGGCGAGCCGCAACCCGGGCAGGCGAGTCACGAGGGTGGCGACGGCGACCTGCAACTCCATGCGGGCCAGCTGCGCGCCGACGCAGTGGTGCACGCCGTGACCAAAGCCCATGTGCGGGTTCTGCTCGCGCGCGAGATCCAGCCGGTCCGGGTCGGCGAAGACGGTGCCGTCCCGATTCGCCGACGAGAGTGAGCCGAGAACCGGCTCACCTGCCCGGACCAGCACCCCGCCGACCTCGACGTCCTCCTTGGCGTACCGGGCGAATGAGGAGCCGACGCCGAGCGGCACGTACCGCAGCAGTTCCTCGACCGCCGCCGGCACCAGCGACGGGTCGGCCCGCAGCCGAGCGAGCTGGTCCGGGTTGTGCAGCAGGACGTATATGAAGTTGGGGATCTGGGTGACTGTGGTCTCGTGGCCGGCCGCGAGCAGCCCTGCGGCCAGCTCCACCAGCTCGGTCTCGCTGAGCCGATCCTGGTTCTCGTCGCGGGCCCGCACCAACGCGCCGAGCAGGTCGTCGATCCCCGGCTCGCGGCGGCGCTCGGCGACCAGACCACCGATGTAGCCCCAGAGGTTGTTCAGGTACTCCTGGATCGTCTCCGCCGGCAGGGAGGTGGTCGAGACGATCGCCTCGGACCAGATGTGGAAGCGGTCGCGGTCGGCGTACGGGACCCCGAGCAGCTCGCAGATCACCTGGATCGGCAGCGGCGTGGCGACGTGCTCCACCAGGTCGGCCGGAGGACCGAGCTGGACCATGGTGTCGACCAACCCGTCGGCGATCTCCTGGGTGCGGGGTCGCAGCGCCTCCACCCGACGTGCCGTGAACGCCTTCGCCACCAGCCGGCGCAGCCGGGTGTGATCGGGCGGGTCCATTGTCAGCATGCCGCTGTACTGCTGGCGCGGGGTGAGCCGGGGCTCGTCGCGCTGGACGGCCGGGGCGCGGCCGAACCGCACGTCCCCGAGGACCGTACGGACGTCCTCGTACCGGGTGGCGAGCCACGCCTCCTCGCCGTAGGGAAGCTTCACCCGGGTCATCGGTTCGTTCTCGCGCAGCTCGCCGTAGGTCGGGTCGACGACCAGGCGGTCGGGCACACTGAACGGGTACGGCCGCGCGGGCGGGAGGCTTCGGCTCTCGGTGGTCTGCGCGCTCTCCGTCATCCGGATTCCCTTCGTCGAGACGGCGTGGATCCTCAGGTCGGCACCACGGTCGTAGCGGCGCCGGATTGCCAGCGTCCAGGGCTTGCGGACGGAACACATCAACGCTCAGTAATCCATCGATGTCGGATCGTAGCGGGAGACGTCGATGATCGCCATGGCGGCCGGCCCGCGCCGCCGGGGTGCGGCAGCAAGGCCGCACCCCGGCAGAGAGCCTCCGAGCCACCCGGGCCTCAGATCAGCAGCCGAGCCGCTTGCTCGAGAGGGCGATGTCATCGATCCAGAGGTCAAACTCGCCCGGCGTCGTGCCGCCCTGGTAGAGCTGCCAGCCGATCTTCACCGTGTCGACCGTCGGCAGGACAAAGGGAACGTCGTTGCCACCGTGGTCGGTCGTGGAGGCTGTCAACTCCGGGTTCGCCACGCCATCGATCCACACCTCGACGCGGTTGTCCGCCGAGTCGATCTTCCACTCGAAGCACTGCCAGGTGTCCTCAGCGACCGGGGCGGACTCCCTCCAGTTGGTCCAGTCGCCGGTCGGACCGCCGTCGGCGCCGATCCCCCAGAAGGTTCCGGGGACCGTGGGCGCGTACTGCCCACCGATCGGCCGGACGACCTCCGCGCTGCCGGTGCCGGTCGCTTCCACCAGCGTGAAGTGCGCCCAGTCCGGGGCCGTGGGGAAGGCGTCGACGCGCAGACGCATCCGGCCGTAGAAGCGGTTGCCGGGCGCGGCGAAGTCGTCGACGCGCAGGAACGCACGTCCGCTGTCAACGGTGTGGATGTGCAGCGCCTGGTTGCCACGGCGGGCACGTTCGACGGTCAGCGTGCCGTGGCGGGTGTCGACGCCCCAGTTCAACGTGCTGGGACCTCCGGGAGGCAGTCGCTCGAAGTCCTCACAGAAGAGCAGGCCACGGGGGCACGAGGGCCGGGAGGGCCCCGATGCCCCGGCCGGGACGCTGCCGACTGCGGCGCCGAGGATCAGGGCGGCGCTGAACACAGCGAGAAATCTGCGCATTGTCATCCTCCAGGACGGCTGGTCTCCCACCGCAGGGGCCGGGCCAGCAGGAACGTTCCGGTCATGCGACGCTGAGGTGCATCCGCTCGCACCACTGCGGCGCGGTTGCCTCCGCACTGCGGCGATCCGAGCCATTCCGGCACGACCGCATCAGCGCTTATCGCATTGATGGGCGTCATTATAAGTCGAGCCAACCTGCCGCTCGCCAACTGCCCCCGAGTTGGGCGTTGACTCGAAGCCAGGAAGACGGAACGCTGTGGAAGCGCTCCCATCGGCGGGCTCCTATGCGAAAGGAATGCTCGTGCGTCCCACCACAGCTCTACTTCCGGTCGTGCTCGCCACGGCCCTCGGCGGTCTGGCCCTGCCGGAGCCCGCCCTGGCCGCGGCCGGCCCGGCGCTGGCCGTTGACACCACTGCCGCCCGGCACCAGATCAGCCCGTACATCTACGGCATGAACTTCGCCGACCAGACCCTCGCCAGCGACCTGCGATTGCCGGTGCACCGCTACGGTGGCAACGCCACCACCCGCTACAACTTCCGTGCCGACACCACCAACCGCGCGTCGGACTGGTACTTCGAGAACATCCCCAACGACAACCCGAGTCCCGGCGACCTCCCGAAGGGCTCGGAGAGCGATCGGTTCGTGCAGCAGAACAAGGCCACCGGCGCCGCCACTGTCATGACGGTGCCGATGCTCGGCTGGATCGCCAAGGACCGGTCGCGGGCGTGTGGCTTCAGCGTCGCCAAGTACGGCCCGCAGGAGTCCACCGACACCTGGGCACCGGACTGCGGCAACGGCAAGAAGCCGGACGGGACGCTGGTCACCGGCAACGATCCGACGGACACCAGCGTCGCCGTCGGTCCGGAGTACGTCACCGACTTCGTCAACCACCTCAAGGGGCAGTTCGGCGCCGCCACCAACGGCGGGGTCCAGTTCTACAACCTGGACAACGAGCCGGACCTGTGGCAATCCACCCACCGCGACGTCCGCCCGACCGGCATGGGATACGACGAGCTACGCGACCGCACCTACGAGTACGCCGCCGCGATCAAGGCCGCCGACCCCGGCGCGAAGACGCTCGGTCCGGTCGGCTGGGGCCTGAACTCGATCATCTTCTCGGGCCTCGACCAGGACACCTGCTCGCGTACCGGCTGCTGGTCGAACCCACCGGACAAGGCCGCGCACGGCGGCCAGGACCTCGGCCCGTGGTACCTGGACCGGATGCGCGAGTACGAGCAGCAGCACGGCACCCGCATCCTCGACTACTTCGACGTCCACCTCTACCCGCAGCAGTCCGGCGTGCTCGGCGACGCGGCCGGCGACGCCACCACCCAGGCGCTGCGGCTGCGCTCGACCCGCCAACTCTGGGACCCGACCTACGTGGACGAAAGCTGGATCAACAGTCCGGTCCGGTTCATCCCGCGCCTGCGCGAGTTGGTCGACCAGCACTACCCGGGCACGAAGGTCGCGATGACCGAGTACAACTGGGGTGGCTTCGGCTCGCTCAACGGCGCCCTCGCCCAGGCTGACGTCCTCGGCATCTTCGGCCGCGAAGGGCTCGACCTGGCCACCCTCTGGACCGCGCCCACGACCGACCAACCGGTGGCCAACGCGTTCCGCGTCTACCGCAACTACGACGGCAAGGGCGGCGCGTTCGGCGAGACCTCCGTCCAGGCGACCAGCGCCGACCAGGGCAAGTTGGCGGTGTACGCCGCCGAGCGCAGCGCCGACAAGGCCCTCACGGTGGTCGTCGTCAACAAGACCGGCGACGACCTGACCAGCCCGGTCACCCTCACCGGGGCCTCCGCCGGCACCGCTCAGGTCTACCGCTACAGCGGGGCGGATCTCACCGGCGTCGTCCGGGAGGCAGACCTTCCGGTGACCGCCGGCGGCCTCACGACCACCTTCCCGGCCAACTCCATCACCCACCTGGTGCTGCCGCCCGGCACCACGCCCGGCGACACCCAGGCCCCGACCGTCCCGGGCAAGCCGACCGCCGGCACGATCACCGGCGACAGCGTCGCGCTGACCTGGACGCCGTCCACCGACAACACCGCCGTCACCGGCTACGACGTGCACCGGGTCGACACCGCCGGCACCGTGAAGGTGGGCAGCGCCACCGGCACCGCGTACACCGTGACCGGGTTGACGCCGGACACCCCGTACACCTTCGTGGTGACCGCCCGCGACGCGGCGGGCAACGTCTCGGCGGCCTCGCCCGGCCTGACCGTGCGGACCGCGCCCACCGCCCCGACCGGCGGCTGCACGGTCGCCTGGACGGCGAACAGTTGGCCGGGCGGCTTCACCGCGACACTGACGATCAAGAACACCGGCACCACTGCTGTCGACGGCTGGAAACTCGCCTTCGACTTCCCCACCACCGGCCAGAAGGTCAGCCAGGGCTGGTCGGCCACCTGGAGACAGAGCGGAACGAACGTCACCGCGGACAGCATGAGTTGGAACGGCAGACTCGCCCCCGGCGCGTCCACCAGCATCGGCTTCAACGGCACCTGGAGCGGCACCAATCCGGCGCCGACCGCCTTCAACCTCAACGGTCAACGCTGCGGGTGAGCTGAGAAATCCCAATCCCCGCGCCGACGGAGCAGGCCGGAGGGGTCGGGGTGCAGCAGCACCCCGGCCCCTCCGCTCTCGAGCGGCCGTCCCGGCCACGAGTCGGACCCCGCGCACCCGCCGTTGCCGCCCAGAAGGTCAGTCCTCGTCGGCCTTCTTCTTCTTGTCACGGTTCATGGCCAGGTCGAGCGCGAGGACGCTACCGATGATGAGCAGCGGGTCCACGCCGGCGGTGACCTGCACGGCGTAGGTGTCCCGGATCGTCAGCCACCGCTTGGAGACCGAGGCCACCTCGGTGCCGTCGCGTTCGATCACGTACTCGTGGTCGAGCAGGTCACCCTTCATCTCCAGGTCATCTGGCCCCGGCACATCGATGGTGAACTTGTCGCGGAACGGCGTGAGCAGCTTCTTGCGGACCTCTGCGGCCTTCTCGCCGCCGATGCGGATCTCGTACGTGGGACGCAGCGCCACCAGGTGCCGGTGCAGCGTGGCGACCTCACGGCCGGAGGCGTCCTCGATGACGACCTTGTCGCGGACGCTGAGCACCTTGCCGTCGACGTGGAAGACCTTGGTGCCGTGCTCGTCGAGCACGTCGAAGTCGTCGCCGATCGAGAAGAACCGCTCCTTGATGACAAACATGAGTCGATTCTCCCCCACCGCACACCGACGTGCCGGCCGAGCCGACTGTAGGCACCGCCGAGGTGCCGGGTCAGCCCTCTTGGCCACCGGAGCGCGCCCGGTTGCTCGGGTCGCCCGTGCGGCCACATGAGATGGAAGCGTGCGCCCGTGACGGCCTCTGACCAGCGTCGGAACAGGTTGCCATGCCACCAGGGGTCCACTCTGGCAAGCTGTCCCAGTGATGGTCGGTGATCTGTTGGACGGCAGGTATCAGGTCGAGAGCCGTCTCGGCGCTGGCGGCATGTCGGTCGTCTGGCGGGCGTGGGACCGTGTCCTCGAACGTGGGGTGGCAGTCAAGGTCCTGGCCGGCGCGCAGGCCGCCGCCCAAGGCGCGCGGCGACGCGTCCAGGCAGAGGCGAGGGCCGCAGCGGGGCTCTGGCACCCGCACGTGACCAGTGTGTACGACTACGGCGAGCACACCGATGCCGCCGGCCGCCAGGTCTCGTACGTGGTGATGGAACTGCTGCCCGGCGAGACCCTGTCCGAGCGCCTTGCCGCCGGTCCGCTGCCGCCGGCCGTCGCGATGCGGACGTGCGCGCAGGTCGCCGAGGCGCTCGCCGCCGCGCACGAACGTCAGTTGGTGCACCGGGACATCAAACCGTCCAACGTGATGCTGACACCGGCCGGCGTGAAGGTGGTCGATTTCGGTATCGCCACCACAGTGGGTCGGCCGGAGCTGGAGGCGGACGGACAACTGTTGGGCACCGCGGCCTACCTCGCGCCGGAACGGCTCGCCGGTGGCACTGTCCTGCCCGCTTCCGATGTCTACGCGCTCGGGCTGTTGCTGTACCGAACGCTGACCAATGAGCTGCCCTGGTCGGCGGAGACCCCCACGCAGATGTTGACGGCTCACGTGTACGTCGATCCGGCGCCGCTGCCGGACGTCGAGGGAGTGTCACCGGAGGTTCACCGCCTCCTCGACCGTTGCCTCGCCAGGGAGCCGGCGGATCGACCGGACGCCGCGGAGGTTGCCGCGGCCCTGCACGGTTTCGCCGATGACGCCGAGCGCCGGATGAAACAGGCGGCGCAGTCGGCATCCGTCTCGCAAGTGTCGGCCCCGCCTACCGCGGACCCCTCTCCCGATCGGCGTCGCCGCATCCCAAATGCCGTGTTGATCCCCGTTCTCATGGCGACGGCAGCGACCGTCTCGCTCCTGCTCCCTCAGTTCATGCCTGTCGATGGCAGATCGGACGGCATCGCCACACGTGAGGGTGCCGCCCCGCCCGACGCTGCCCTCGATGTGTCTGCCACCGAGACACCTGCTGCCCGGCAGACATCCGCGGAGCCCACACCAGTCTCTCGACCAAGCCGCTCGGTGGCCGCTCCGGCTGGGCCTGTTGAAGCGAGCGCCGGAGCCGGTTCATCGGCCGGCCCTGGCCCTACGACGTCACCCAGTGCCGACCAGTCGCCGGCCCCGTCCAGTGCCGCGCCGGCGCCGACCTCCCCGAAGCCAGGTACAGCCCTGCGGGCACTCGGTGGTGTGGTGACCGCGCTCTGCACCGGCGAACAGGCTCGCGTTGTGGACGTCGCTCCTGCCCCCGGCTACCGCCTCAAGGATTACCACCCCGGGCCGGCCAAGGAGATCCAGGTGGTGCTCCTGTCCGCGGGCAACAAGAGCGAGATCAAGGCGCGGTGTGACCACGGCAAGCTGGTGCCGAAGGTAAGGGAGAGCCGCCAGTGAGCTGACGACACGCTCCGTAGTGGTGATATCGCACCGACCGACTGGTGACGCACGCCGGAGCCGGGCGGGCATTTCCGGTCATCAGGTCGACTGAGGCGGCGGGTCGGCGAGGTATTTGGTGATGCGGAGCAGCACCTGATCCGGTGGCCCGGCGACGAATGCCGCCGCGTCGGCAAGTGCGGCGATCAAGGGCAGCCCACGGCCGCCGACGGTGAGCGGGTCGGGCAGGTCGACGTCGAGCCGCCCAGCGCCGTTGGGACTACTGCCGCGGTTGCCGACCTCGAGCAGGCACAGTTGATCATCGATATCGATCGTGATGTCGACGGTGCTGTCGAGATTGGCGTGCATCACCGCGTTGGCGCATGCCTCGGTGATCAGCACGGCGAGGTGGCCACGAGACTCCTCGGTGGCCTCGGTGAGGCTCAGCAGGGTGACGAGTGTGTGGCGGGCTCGGGTCACCGAGGTCGGCTGCCGCGGCAGCGACAGCGTCATGGTCACGCGCATCGCGAAGTTCCTCCTCGGCCCGTACGCAACCGCGCCGGGCTGAAGCGGGACGCACCGGTTGTTGTCAGCCTTACCCGGGGTTGCTGAGCTGAAACGGTCAAGATGTCCGCTCGACGTACGCCTGCCGGCGGCGCTTCGCCCGCCGGCAGAATAGAGTATGCGGGGATCATCGGCGTGGGGAGTGTGTCGTGGACTTGCTGTTGTCGGCCCGACCGGGCCGGGGTTGCACCGTGCTTGAGGTGCGCGGCGAGCTGGACATGGCGACGTCTCCGCAGTTGCGCGAGGGTCTGCAACGGTTGGTTGACGCTGGTGAACCGCAGGTGGTGGTGGATCTGGCCGGGGTGGGTTTCATGGATTCCAGCGCACTGGGTGCGCTGGTGGTGATGTTCAAGGCGATGCGTGTCGCCGACGGACGGTTGTGCGTCGCAGCGGCGCAGCCCGCCGTGCGTAACGTGCTGACGGTCACATCGGTGGATCGGGTCATCGACGTGTATGACAGCGTGCAGGCCGCTGAAGCGAGTGTGCCGTCCGCGGATGACGCGACCGGCCGGTAGATCAGTCAGGCAGCGCGGCGCTGGCGCGCGCCTGGTCGGCACCGGCGCTGCTGCGCCGCTCCTCGCTGTGCCCGCCGTGCCAGTCCAGGATGAACAGCGTGGCATCGTCGGCCAGGGTCGGTCCGCTGACCTCGAGCGCGGCGTCGGCCAGGGCCCGGGCAGCCTCACGAGGGTGCAGATCAGCAATCGACCGCAGCATGTTCGGTAGATCCAGTTTGGCGGCGTTACGCTCCCGCATGCCATCGGTCATCACCACCAGGCGGTCGCCGGGTCGCAGCGTGATCTCGCCATCGCGGTAACCGGCCCCGGCGAACATACCCAGGGGGAAATTGGCCGGTAGCGGCAGCGTCCGGACGTCCCCGTCGCGCACCAGCAGCGGCGGCACATGCCCGGCGTTGAGCAGCGCGCACACCCCGGTACGCAGGTCGAGACGGCCGAGGATCGCGGTGATGTAACTGCCTGGCACGGCGGCGTGTTCGGCCACCTCGGCATCCGCGGCATCAGCCTGTCCCACCAGACCAACCGCGCCGCGGCGGCGGCTGTTGCGCAGGCTGCCCACGCCCAGGGTGGCGGTCAGCGCGCTGGCCACCCCGTGGCCCATCGCGTCGGTGACGCTGAAGTGCAGCACGTCGCGGGCAAGGCTGTAATCGAAGGTGTCCCCGCCGACGCTGGCGGCGGGCTCCAGCCAGCCGGACAGGGTGAACGCACTACTCTCACAGGTGAACGAGGCGGGCAGCAGGCGGCGCTGGATCTCGCCGGACAGGGTGAACGGGGTCGTGCGTTGCCCCCACTCGAACAGGTCGGTGTACCGCCGGTTGGCGATCACCACGAACGCCAACACGTGCGCCGTGCGGGCGATCTCCTGCAGCGTCGCCGGGGCGGGCTCGTCAGGCAGGACCATCTCCAGCAGACCGATCGCCTCACCACGGTCGGTCACCGGCGCCAACACCATCCATCCGTCCGGCTGCGCGATAACCCCCACCGTCTGGCTGCGTAGCGCCTGCTCGGCGGGGCCGTTGTCGAACGGCATCACAGTGGCAACCTCGTCACCGTCCCGGCGGCCGTCACCGGCACCGCCGAGCGGCACATGGGCCAACCGGACCAGCGCCCGACCGCTGAGGTCCGCGATCAGGAATGACACGCTGCGCGCACCCAGCGCCGCACCGAGTTCCCGGGTGACCGCCTCGACCGCCTCGACCGGCGAGGCGTTCTCCGCCGCGTCCAACATCTGCGTCATGATCCGTCCTCGACTGGTCTGCACTGACAGAGCCTACGAGACCCGCCGGCCATCGCCGAGCACAAGGACCGTCACCGCCGCGCTGCCGGGGCCGCGCATCCTCAGCCGGGGGGCTTCCCGGCGGCGGTCAGGAAGTGCAGAACGACGCCGGCTCGGTCAGGTCGAGGTCCTTGCAGTCCCATCCGGTGCCCTGGTCGTGGAATCGCCAGCCCGTGCCGGTCGTGTAATGGAACAGGTAGATGACGCCGCCGGCGTCCGGACGCTGCACGTCGGCCGCCGCCCACGTCGCGACGCAGTCCACTGCCCGGGAAGCGAAAGTCCAGCCCGCCGGCAGCTCGACCAGGGTCCCGAGGGTCTGCGTCGTCGGACAGGTGGGATTCTGGGGTCCGTCACTGGTGCTGGTGGATCCGGGTGGCGTCGGAGGGTCGGGCCTGTGGCGGGTGGCGAAGGCGACAGTGCCGCCGATGGCGAACACCAGTGTCGCCGCCGCTGCGCCGGTGGTGAGCGCTGTCCGTCGTTGTGACTGCCGCGACCTGCGCAGGGTGCGCTCGTACATGTCGGCGGTGCCGCCGTGCTCGCTCAGATCGGACATGGCCTGACGCAGGGGCCCGAGGTCGTCGGTCATCAGGCCTCCTCCATCACGGCCGACAGCAGCTCGGGCGCTATCTCCCGCATGCGGGCCAGGGCCTTGCTGGTCTGACTCTTGATCGTGCCGACTGAGCATTGCAGCAGATCCGCGGTCTCGGCCTCGCTGCGGTCCTCGAAGAACCGCGCCACCAGCACGGCGCGTTGCCGCTGGGTGAGTTGGGCGAGAGCCTGGTGCAGGGCAAGCTTGAGATCGGTACGGCGAGCATGGTCGCTGCCGGGCTGAACCACGTCGGCCAGTTCGCCGGGCAGGGACTCGGCCACCTTGCGGCGCCGCCACCAGCTCACATGCTGGTGGTACATGGCTGTGCGGGTGTACGCCTCGAAGTGCCCGGGATCATTGAGCCGGCGCCGGCCCCTGTGCGTGCGGGCCAGCGCATCCTGCACCAGGTCCTCGGCGAGGTGCCGGTCGCCGGTCAGGAGGAACGCCGTCCGCAGCAACGCCGGCGAGCGGGTCCGCACGAACTCACAGAAAAGATCGTCCACGGAGTGCGCCATGCCGCGCTCGTCCCCCCACGTACCCGACGTCCTTCAGGCAGCGGCGGCGTCGATGCGGCCGATTGACTGTGGCGCACACCTTAGCTGGTGTGCGCCACCGCAAACGAAAGCGGTCAACCCGTCAGGAGATGCAGAACGGCGCCGGCTCGGTGAGGCCGAGATCCTTGCAGTCATATCCGCTGCCCTCGCCGTAGTACTTCCAGCCCGTGCCGGTCACGAAGTGGAACAGGTAGACGCCGTCGCCGGCCTTCGGGCCCTGCGGATCAGCTCCCGCCCAGTCCTTGACGCATTCGACACCGGCGAACGTCCAGCCCTTCGGAAGCTCGACAAGGGCCTCCAGGGTCTTCGCCGAAGGGCAGGTGGCATTCGTGGCCGTGCTGTTCGCCGGCTTCGTCGTCGTCGTCACCGGCTCCGAGATGCAGAACGGCGCCGGCTCGCTGAGGCCGAGATCCTTGCAGTCATATCCGCTGCCCTGGTCGTAGTACTTCCAGCCCGTGCCGGCCGCGTAGCGGAACAGATAGACGCCGTCACCGGCGGTCGGACCCTGCGGATCGGCCGCCGCCCAGTCCTTGACGCACGTCACCGTCGTGAAAGACGAGCCCTTCGGCAGCTCGACCAGGGTCTGGAGGGTCGCAGCCGAGGGACAGTCGGCGGCTGCGGTAGCCACGGCGGGCGATGCACTGGGGGTGCCAGTGGCGACAGCAGCCGACGTCGGCGCAGATGCGGTTGGGCCAGGACCAGATGCCGGCGTGGAGCCACAGGCCGTCTGTGCAAGTAGGACAGCGGCAACGGGCAGCAGCAGGAGAGGACGTGCAGACATTTCAGGGCCCCTATGGATCGTGGCGATCGTCGCTTACATCCGGGTACATGCGATCCACTGCCCACAGGTTGCCGTCAACCAAGAAGATTCTCGGAATCTCTGGGCGACCCCGCGCTCAACGCCACCCGGCCTGCTCGTCGTCAGTGCTCGGTGATGAGTGCGGGAACCAGCTGACATCCTCGGGGGTGCCGTCATGGTCGCCATCTGCTACGGTAACCGAGTTGCAGTTTTGATTTCCGTAGACGTTTTTCAGCGCCTGATGGGTCATCTGAACCCACCCAGGCGCTTTTTCGTTTTTCGTGTCGTTTCGACGCGGGTGATCAACGCGGCGGCGTAAGGGTCCGCACAGTGCGGTCTCTGACAGCCTGCGAGGAGCAGACATGACTACAGGTACCGTGAAGTGGTTCAACGCCGACAAGGGTTTCGGCTTCATCAGCCCGGACGACGGTGGCGCGGACGTCTTCGCCCACTTCTCCGCGATCTCGGCGAGCGGCTTCCGCAGCCTCGACGAGAACCAGAAGGTGGAGTTCGACATCACCCAGGGCCAGAAGGGCCCGCAGGCGGAGAACATCCGCCCGCTCTGATCCACGCTCTGCGAACGGCGGCCCGACTGATTCAGCGGGCCGCCGTTCGGCGTTTCATGCGTCCACCACGGCGTCTCACCATGCCCCGAGGGACGGCAAGGTACGTCTGCGCGATCCGCCAGGAGTCAGCATCACGTCACCGGAGGACATCATCTTCACCGTCAACGCCATCGCCGCGCCGTCCGCCACCGAACCGCTCGTGCGCACCACGATCGAACGGCGGGACCTGGGCACACACGATGTTCTCATCGACATCCGCTACGCCGGCATCTGCCACTCTGACATCCACACCGTGCGCGGCGACTGGGGCAGCGTGCCCTACCCGCTCACCGTCGGCCACGAGATCGTCGGCCGAATCACCGAGGTCGGCGCCGACGTCACCCGCCACGCGGTCGGCGACCGCGCCGGTGTCGGCTGCATGGTCAACTCGTGTCGCGAGTGCGAGAACTGCCGCACCGGAAACGAGCAGTACTGCCTCAAGGGCAACACCCAGACGTACGCGAGCGTCGACCGGGACGGCACCGTCACCCAGGGCGGTTACTCGACCCATGTGGTCGTGAACGAGGACTTCGTACTACGGGTGCCGGAGAGCATCCCGTACGAGGCGGCCGCGCCGATGCTGTGCGCGGGCATCACCACGTACTCTCCGCTGGCGCACTGGAATGCCGGTCCCGGCAGGAAGGTCGCCGTGGTGGGCCTGGGCGGTCTGGGCCACATGGCTGTCAAGATCGCCGCAGCGATGGGCGCCGAGGTGACAGTGCTGTCCCAGACGCTGGACAAGAAGGACGACGGCCTGCGCTTCGGAGCCGAGCACTACCACGCCACCAAGGATCCGGCGACGTTCGAGGTGCTCAAGAACAGCTTCGACCTGATCATCAACACGGTCAGCGCACCGATCGACATGGCCAGCTACCTCGGTCTGCTGCGTCTGGACGGCACGCTTGTCAGCGTGGGTGCCCCGCCGGAGCCGCTTCCGGTGCCCGTCTTCGCGTTGTTCGGCAATCGACGGTCGTTCGCCGGCTCCAGCATCGGCAGCATCGCCGAGACGCAGGAGATGCTGGACTTCTGTGCCGAGCGCGGCATCGCGCCCGAGGTCGAGGTCATCGGCGCCGAGGCGGTCAACGACGCGTACGAGCGGGTGCTCGCCTCGGACGTGCGGTACCGGTTCGTCATCGACATCGACACCCTGCGCTGAGCTTCTCCGCGATCGCCAGGGTCCGCCGTACGGCGGGCTCTGGCGCGCGGCCGGGCCGGGGCGCGCGGTGGCCGGCGGTGTGCCGTTGGGGGGGAGGGTGGCGGGGGGGGTGTTGTTGCGATGGGCCGTGGGACCCAGGGTGGGCGGGGCACCCGCGCGGGGGGGGAG
>NZ_JBEZEH010000110.1:0-23379 GCF_040648775.1 Micromonospora sp. NPDC049089 | reverse complement strand
CGGCGCGGGCGCGGCGCGGGCGCGGCGCGGGCGCGGCGCGGGCGGGGCGGGCGCGGCGCGGGCGGGGCGGGGCGGGGCGGGGCAGGGTAGGGGCTGAGGGTGGGGGTGGTTAGGCGGAGGCGGGTAGGTCGTCCAGGGGGCGGATCAACTGTGGGCGGGGTGCTGCCCGTGCTACGCCCGGCGGAGTGCCGGCGTCCGCGAATGTCCACTGTGTGGCCGAACTCGCTGGCGTGGGGCGGATCGGGGTTGCGGGCCGTCCGACGTCCCGGAATCGGTCACCGCTCGCGCGACGCCGAGGTCGGGACGCCGCAGCGGCCGGCGTCGGCGGTACGTCGCCCGCCGAGGCGACGGCTCGGAGCTGGCGTGAGCCCGCCGTACGGTTGGTGGCGGGACCCGACGCGGCGGGTCGGGTGGCCATCGTCGGGGTGGGGCTGCCTCGCCTCAGCGGGGTCGGGCCGGTGGCACCGCCCGCCCCTGCCGAAGCCAGCGACGCGAAGACGTCGTCGAGGCGGCCGGTCCGAGCGCCAACGGTGTCGAGGCGCACGATCTGCGCGCTCCTCGCCGGCGAGCCGTTGGGCGCACCAGCGAGCGAGTCGGGCGGGCCGGCGTCCCGGTGCACCGTGTCGAGGTGCGGCACGGCGGCGGTCCGGCGTTGGAAGACGGCCCGCAGGGCGCGGGGCAACCGTTCGACGGCTACCTGGCGCAGCGCGGGAGCGGCGAACGCGTACCCGTCGACGTGGTGGGGGAGCAGCAGCCCTGCGGTGACCAGCTCGCGGAGCGCGGGCGCGGACCGGCCGGGTGTCCAGCCGAGTGCCCGGTCCACGGCCGCCCCGGAGATCAGACCACCGAGGGTGCCGGCGGCCATCAGCACCGCCCGCCGCTCACCGTCGAGGTGGTCCAGCTCCGCGCCGACGGCCCGGCGTACGGCCTCGGGCAGCGGGAGCGCCGCCGGGTCGGCACCGTCCACCAGCGACGTGACGTACGCCGCCGCGTGCCCGGGGCGGCCGCCCACCAGCGGCAGCAGCCGGTCGACCAGGGCCACCGGCTGTCCGGCCCGGGTGAGCAGGTGGCGCAGCAGCCGTCCGGACTGCACCGTGGCCAGGGGTCCGATCGTCATCTGGCGGGCCGGGCCGGGCCGGGTGTCGGTCCACTGCGGCTGGTGCACTGTGAGCAGGGCCAGCGGCAGCTCACGCTCCGTCGCCGCGTCGTACAACGCGTGCAGGAAGCGGCTCACCGCGGGCGCGGCCCGGTCCAGGTCGTCGACGGCCACGATCAGCGGCTGGTGGGCGGCCAGCCGCAGCAGGACCTCGCGGCAGATCGCCGCGCCGGTGAGGGCGGTGGCCGAGCCGTCCGGGGTGGTCAGCATCCGCTGGAGCGCCGGAACCGCGGTGGCCACCCGGGTCGGCGGAAAGAGCGGAGTCAGGGCGGCGACGAGCCGGTCGTGGACCGCCGCCGGGCCGTCGCTGTGCCGAATCCCGGCGAGGCCGCGGAGCAGGTGCGCGACCGGCGCCAACACCTGGTCGGGGTACGGCTGGCAGGTCGCCACGCACCAGCGGACCGGCAGTCCGTCCACCGTGGTCAGCCCACGGGTCAGCTCGTGCAGCAGACGGCTGCGGCCACTGCCGGTGGGGCCGACCAGTGAGATCCAGCGTGGTGTCCGGTTACGGATGGCCGAGCCCAACTGGTCGCGGATGGTGGCCAGCTCGCGGCGTCGACCGATCAACGGGCCGTCGTGCCGGTCGGCGCCGGGGCGAACCGGACCGATGGCGTGCCAGACCGGCACCGGCGACACCCGGCCGGCGACGGGCGTCGGCGTCAGCTGACGCTGGGTGATCAGGCCGGCGGTGGCGCGGGCGGTGGCCGCGCAGAGTGCGACGGCGCCGGGCGCGGCGTACTCCTGCAGGCGGGCCGCTGTGGTGATCACCGCCCCGCTGGCCAGACCGTGCCCGCCGGTGACGGCGTCGCCCAGGTCGACCACCACCTCGCCGGTGGCGACGCCGACCCGGACGCGCAGCCTGATGCCGTCGACCATGGGCCGTCGGTCCAGCGCGGCCTGGATCTCGAGCCCGGCGCGCACCGCCCGGTACGCGTCGAAGCCGTCGGAGTGCCGGGCGCCGAAGAGCGCCATCACGGCGTCGCCGATGTACTTCTCCACCACCCCGTGCCAGCGGTGCAGCACACCGGCGACGGTGTCGAAGTAGGCCCGCTGCAACGCTCGGACGTCCTCGGGGTCGAGCCGGTCCACCAGGGCCGTGGATCCGACGATGTCCGCGAAGAGGACGGTGACGACGCGCCTCTCCTGGGGTACCGGCCAGAGCGGGGTGACGGTCCGCTGCGTGTCGACGATGATGCTGGTGGTCATGGGTGTCGCACCGGCCTCTCTCCCCGCTGTTGCCTGATCACCTCCGGAGATTGGCATTACTGGGCCGACGGGGGATCTGCCGAACGACGTATGTCGGCCACCTGCAACCTTTAGTCGCAAAGTCGACGCGAGGAGTACCAGAACCGGTGGGCGGCCGTAGAACGGTGTGGGGCCCTGTGATTAGGCTGCGTGGCATGGCCAGCGATGTGGACACCGCACCGCTCGTGGGCCGGGCCGAGCTGGTGCAGACGGTTCGGTCCGCGTTGCTCGGTGAGGCCGCGCACGGGCAGACCGCAGCGGTCTTCCTGACCGGCGAGAGCGGTGTGGGAAAGACCCGGCTGTTGGGCGAGATCGGTGACCGCCTGCGGGAGCGGGGCGCCGTGGTGCTCACCGGCAGCTGCCTGGACATCGGCGACGCCTCTCCATTGCACCCGCTGTTGCAGGCGCTGCGCCGGTTCGACGCCGAGGTGTCCACCTCACCCGCCCGTACCTCCTCGGCGGTGCGGGGGCTGTTGCAGATGTTCGCCGACGAGACCGCCAGCCCGGACGGCGCCGGCGCGTTGCTGGAGCGGGTCTCCCGTGGCCTGCACCTGATCGCCGAGGGTCGCCCGCTGGTGCTGATCCTCGACGACCTCCAGTGGGTCGACCGCAGCACCCGGCAGCTCCTGCTCTACCTGCTCGCCGGCCTGGGTGATCTTCAGTTGTCGGTGCTGGCGGCGGTGCGCGCCGAGTCGTTGCAGGGCGCTCACCCGCTGCGCCGGGTGCTCACCGAGCTGCGTCGGCTCCGCACGGTGCGGGTGCTCGACCTGGCACCGCTGGGCCGGGCCGACACCGAGACGCTCGCCGCCGCGGTGGTCGGCCGGACGCTGAGCGCCGACGCGGCCGAGCAGGTGTGGCAGCGCAGCGGCGGCAACCCGTTCGTCATCGAGGAACTGGCCCGGGATCTGCGCGACGGCCGCGACGGGCTGTCCGAGACGCTGCGGGAGATCTTCCTCGACCGGGTCGACGCGCTGCCCCAGCACGCGCACGCCGTGGTGCACGCGGTGGCCGCCGGGGTCGAACCGGTGCAGCACTGGCTGCTGGCCGAGGTGCTGCGGATGCCGGAGGACGAGCTGATCGCCGCGGCCCGGGCCGCGGTGGCGCACCGGCTGCTGGTCGGCGCCGACGAGGGCTACCGGCTGCGGCACCGCCTCGTGGCCGAGGTGCTGGCGCACGAGCTGCTGCCGGCCGAACGCTCCGGGCTGCACCGCCGCTACGCCGAGGCGCTGACCACCGCGCCGGGTGAGTTGCACCAGGCCCGGCTGGCGCACCACTGGCGGCTGGCCGGCGAGCCGGCGCGCGCCCTGCCGGCGGCGGTGGCAGCCGCTCAGGAGGCCGAGCGGCTGCACGGTTACGCCGAGGCGCACCGGCACTGGTCGGCGGCGTTGCAGTTGGCCGCCGAGCCGGGCCCGCTGACGGTGGACCGGGTCGAGTTGCTCGAGAACGCCGCCGAGGCGGCCCACCACTGTGGGGAGCACGCCCGCGCGTTGGCCCTGCTGGAGGAGCTGGCCGCGCTGCGGGGTGGCGAGCCGAGCTGCGCGCTGCACATCCGCCGCGCCCGCTACCTGGCCGCCGCCGGTCGCTCCGCGCTGGCCGAGGAGGAGTACCAGCGGGCGCTGAAGGCGGCGGACTGCTCCCCTCGGGACCGGGCCAGCGCCGCCGCCCGCCTGGCCGAGCTGCTGCTGCACCTGGGTCGCTACGCCGACGCCGGTGAGCGGGCCCGCGAGGCGCTGGCGTTGGCCGAGAACGTGGCGGGCTCGGCCACCGAGGTGGTGCTGGCCAGTTCGGCGTTGGGCTTCAGCGACGCCTGCCTGGAAGACCCGGACGCGGGTCTGGCGGTCATGCGTGACGCCCTCGACACCGCCGAGCGTGCCGGTCAGCCCGAGGACGTGGCCTGCGCGTACCTGCACCTGGCGGAGTTGCTGACCGGGCCGCTGAACGTCCTCGAAGAAGGCGTGGTGGTGGCCCGGCGGGGCGCCGAACGGGTGACCGAGCTGGGCCTGGGCCGCACCTGGGGCACCCGGCTGCTGGCCATCGCCATCAACGGGCTGTTCCGGGTGGGCCAGTGGGCCGAGGCGGAGAAGGTGGTGGCTGCGGCCCTGCGGCACCGACCGTCCGGTGCGGACGCCGTCGAGCTGCTGTTGGCCCGGTGCCGGCTGTCGGTGGGCTACGGCGACATCGAGGCCGCCGGCCGGGACCTCGACGCGGTGGCGACCCTGCTCGCCGGCGGCGGGGCGCGACACGTCATTCCGCTGCTCACCCTGCGCTCCGGGCTGGCCATGTGGGAGGGCCGGCACGACGTGGCGCGGCAGGCGGTGCAGCGCGGCCTGACCGAGAGCCGTTCCGACGACGTGATGATCCTCTCCGCGCTGGTCTGGCACGGCCTGCGCGCCGAGGCTGAGGCGCACGCCAGCCGCACCGTGGAGGTGGACCCGACGGCGGTCCGCCGGCTGCGCGACGTGGCCGAGAGGGTGGCCCGCAAGAGCGCCGGTGCCGCCCGGCCGGTGCGTTCGGTGGTGCAGGGCTTCCTGGCGCTGTGCGCCGCCGAGGTCAGCCGCCTCGACGGCAGCGATCCGGAGCTGTGGGCCGCGTCGGCGGCCGAGTGGGATCGGCGCAATCATCCCTATCCGGCGGCGTACTCGCGCCTGCGGCAGGCCGAGGCGCTGCTGGCTCGGCGCAGCCGGGTGGCCACCGCCGGCAAGCTCCTGCGGGAGGCGTACCGGGTGGCGCAGGGGTTGGGCGCGGTGCCGCTGACCTCGGAGATCCGCGAGCTGGCCGGGCGGGCCCGGGTGTCGCTGGACGAGCGCGACAGCATCAGCGGTGCGCGCGGCGTCCCGGTCGAGGCGTCCGACGACGAGTTGGCGGCGCTCACCGCCCGGGAGCGGGAAGTGCTCGCCCTGGTCGCCGAGGGATTGACCAACAGGGAGATCGGGCAGCGGCTGTTCATCAGCGAGCGGACCATCGGGGTGCACGTGTCGCACATCTTCGACAAGCTCCAGGTCCGTACCCGGGTGCAGGCCAGCGCGATCCAGTTGCGCAACCAACGGGGCTGACCGACTCCACAGTGCGTACGTATCCCGGCGCGTGTGCGCGCCGGGATACGTCGTTCTACTGATCCGGTGGCCGGGTGTCGGCTGAGAGGCTGGGCCGCGTCGACGACGGCACGGGGGATGCCGCCGACCACAATGGAGGAGAAATGATCGAACCGGTCTGGGGGCCCGTGCACCGGGACATCGTCGACCTGCTCGCCGATCATCCCGCGGACGTGCCGGCCGTGGTCGATCATCTGACCAAGCTTCAGGACATGCTGGTCCGGTTGCCACCGTTGGAAGCCAGTTGTCCGCTGGCCGACTTCAACAGGCTCTATCTGACAATCACCAGCAGCGTGCTGGACGGGCTGTACGACGACCGCTTCGTCGACCCGGTCTTCCTCTCCCGGCTCGACGTCGAGTTCGCCGCCCGGTACTTCGACGCGATGCGGCTGTGGACCGACTCCAGCCCCGGCACCCCGAAGGCGTGGTCGTGCCTCTTCGAGCGGATGCGGGGGCCGGATGCCCGGCCGCTGCCGTCGGCGGCGGCCGGGGTGAACGCGCACATCAACTTCGACCTGCCGTTCGCCCTGGTGACCACGTTCGATCACCTGGAGTCGGAGCCGGTCGACGGCAGCGACCAGCACCACGACTACCTCGAGATCAACAAAATCTTCGCGGACAAGATCCCCGGCCTGCGCCGGGGCTACCTGGAGCGGTGGCAGCTGCTCATCGACATGCTCAACGGCGACATCGACGACTGGTACCAGGGGGAACTGGTCGAGTACACCCGCGATGTCGCCTGGCGTAACGCGCAGAAGATCTGGCGGTGCCGGCACGATCCGGACGCCCGAGAGTGTGAGCGCACACGGCTGGACGACAACGCCGCGGCGCTCGGCCGGTTGCTGCTGTCGCCCCTCGGGGCGTTCCTGCAGTAGCCGGGACGGGGGGCCTCCGCGCTCCGCCCCGTGGGGGGCGGCGGAGCGCGGAGGCGCGTCCCACCAGTTCCACCCCGTGTGGCCGCCCGAGGTCGGGTCGGTCACTCAGGGGACAGCCGGTCGGCCCCGGGGGGTGTCGACCGTCTGCCGCCGTCGGCCGGCCCGGGGGGTCGGCCGGCGGTGGGGGAACGCCGGGCGGGAGTCGCGTCCACGGCCTGCGGATCCGGGGGTGTCGGCGGGCTCGGATCGGGTACGCCCGCGCCATGACCGTCCTGGCCCGGCGTCGGCCCGCCGCCCGCCCCCGGCCCGCGCGTCCCGGCCCGCTGCGGCCGGGTGGCCCGGTGTCGAAACCCACCGCTCGGCCCGGCGCCCGATGACCGGCGTCGTGGCCCGGTTTCCGTTCCGCTTCGATCCGGTGTTCCGCCCGGTGCTGGCGCTGCTCGGGGTCCGCCCGGCGACGGCCTGGGTCGCCGTCACCGATCGGGACCTGATGATCCGGTACGGGCCGTGGCGGCTGCGGACCGACCGGGGCAACGTCACCGCCGTCGAGCTGAGCGGACCGTACCGCTGGTGGCGGGCGATCGGCCCGCACCTGTCGCTGGCCGACGGCGGCGCGACCTTCGGCAGCAGCGTGGCCGGCGGGATCTGCCTGCGCTTCGGCGTGCCGGTGGCGGCGCTGGTGCCCGGGGGACGGCCCCGGCACCCGGCGGCCACTGTCACCGTCGCCGACCCACCCGCGCTGGCCCGGCTGCTCGCCGTCGCGGACCTGTCCTGAGCAGGCCGAACAGGTACCCGGTTCCGCCGATCGGACGCCGGGGCACCGCCTACCGTCAGATCAGGACCTGTGAGGGTGGGACTGGCGATGGGTGACGAGCACCGGGCAAAACCACGGCGCTGGAGCGGGCGCCGACACGCGCCGAGCGGGCCGGACCCGGCGCTGCGGGCAGCCCGCGATCCGGCCCGCCCACATCGGGGTGGCCGGCAGGGCGTCGTGGTGCCCGAACGCGTGGCCACACCGGCCCGCTCGGCGCCGCCGGCCAGCCCGCTGCGCCGGTGGCTCTTCCAGCACCAGGTGCAGCCGCCCGGCCCCGAGGCGACCGAGGGGCAGAACCGTCGGCACGCCTGGTGGCAGGTGATGTGCCTGACCGGCGTGGACTACTTCTCCACGCTGTCGTACCTGCCGGGCATCGCGGCGGTGGCGGCCGGGGCGCTCTCCCCGCTGGCGACCTTGTTGATCGTCGTGCTCACCCTGTCCGGCATGCTGCCGATGTACCGGCGGGTGGCCCACGAGAGCCCGCACGGTCAGGGTTCGGTGGCGATGTTGGAGCGGTTGTTGCCGTTCTGGCGGGGCAAGATCTTCGTCCTCGTGCTGCTCGGCTTCGTGGCCACCTCCTGGATCATCACGATCACCCTCTCCTCGGCCGACGCCACCGTGCACCTGCTGGAGAACCCGTACCTGCCGGACGTCCTGCACGGTTCCGTGGTGCCGGTCGTGGTGACGGTGGCGCTGCTGCTCATCCTCGGCGGGGTGTTCCTGCTCGGGTTCCGCGAGGCGGTGGTGGTGGCCATCCCGCTGGTCGCGGTCTTCCTGGTGCTCAACGCGGTGATCGTCGTGGTCGCGGTGGGTCGGATCGTCGAGGACCCGGGCATCGTGTCGAACTGGACGGCCGCGGTCACAGCGACCGGTGGCGGACCGGGCCAGGTGCTGCTCACCGCCGTGTTGGCATTCCCGCTGCTGGTGCTGGGGTTGTCCGGTTTCGAGACCGGGGTCAGCATGATGCCCCTGGTGGCGGCCGACGGCCCGGACAAGCAGGCCCGGCTCGCCGCGCGGATCCGCAACACGCGCCGGCTGCTCACCACCGCCGCGTTGATCATGTCGGTGTACCTGATCTCGACGACCTTCGTGACCACGGCGCTCATTCCGCAGGAGGAGTTCCGGCCGGGCGGCGGCGCGAACGGGCGGGCGCTGGCGTTCCTGGCGCACGCCTACCTGGGGGAGGTGTTCGGCACCGTCTACGACGTGAGCAGCGTGCTCATCCTCTGGTTCGCCGGCGCCTCGGCGATGGCCGGGCTGATCAACATCGTGCCCCGCTACCTGCCGTCCTATGGCATGGCCCCGGAGTGGGCGCGGGCGGTACGCCCCGTGGTGATCGTCTACACCGTCGTCAGCGTCGCCATCACGATCGCCTTCCGCGCCGACGTCAACGCCCAGGCCGGGGCGTACGCCACCGGGATCCTGGCGATGATGGTCTCCGGGGCGGTGGCGGTGACCATCTCCGCGGCCCGTCACCACCGGCGGGGTTCCGCGATCGGCTTCACGGTGCTGACCCTGGTGCTGCTGTACGCGCTGCTGGAGAACGTCATCGAACAGCCGGACGGCATCACGATCTCCGCGCTGTTCATCCTCGGCATCATCGTGGTCTCGTTGGTCTCCCGGGTCACCCGGACCACCGAGCTGCGCGCCGAGCGAATCGAGTTCGACGAGGCAGCCCGTCGGTTCATCAGCGAGTCGCTGGCGCACGACGGGCAGCTGCACCTGATCGCCAACAAGCGGCAGAAGGGGTCGGTGAAGGAGTACACGCTCAAGGAGCGGGCGCAGCGCGGGATGAATCCGGTGCCCGGGGCCGCGGACGTGTTGTTCCTGGAGATCGATGTGGTCGATCCGTCGGAGTTCAGTCAGGTGTTGCGCGTGCACGGCATCGAGGTGGGCGGCTTCCGGGTGCTGCGGGCCGACAGCCCGGCCGCGCCGAACGCGATCGCCGCGATCCTGCTGGCCCTGCGGGACGCCACCGGGGTCCGGCCGCACGCGCACTTCGAGTGGTCGGAGGGCAGCCCGATCGCGCACCTGGCGCGCTACCTCATCCTGGGCCGGGGGGACACCCCGCCGGTGGTGCGAGAGATCATCCGCCGGACCGAACGGGACCCGCTGCGTCGACCCGGCATCCACGTCGGCGGGTGACACTGATGCCGCTCTGACAGCTTTGAAGATGAAAGAGGGCACTATTCACGTTCACGCCTTCCTGTCCGTATTGCGGACCTATCGTGACGTTTGGTAGCCGGCGAACCCGTCGAGCCCCCCGCGCCCGAATCGGCGCGCGGTCACGTCACGTACGCAGGAAGGTAGGCACCGTTGATGTCCACGTACCGAGAGGGAGACCGCGCGACTCAACCCAGACGGCGGTCCCGATGGTTCTTAGCCAGCGGCTTGCTGGCGGGGAGCTTGGTCGTGGGAGCGGCCGGAGCGGCCGCCGCCGCCGACCGCGCCCTCGCCCTCCCCGGTCTGGCTCGGCTGACCCCGGCAGCCGACGACGACCGCCGCACCGGCGACCGGCCCGACCCGGACGCCGAGCGGGCCCGTCCCACCACCCCCGGCACCGGCAAGCGAGGAGTGGTGTCGGTGCCGTGCGACGCCGCGAAGCTGGTTGCGGCGCTGGTCACGGCCAACGCCGAGGGCGGCGGCGAACTCCGCCTCGCGCCCAAGTGCCGCTACACCCTCACCGAGGCGTTCCACGAGACCGACCAGTACGACGGCGGGATCCGGGACGCCCGGGAGGCCGCCGACGCCGCGGAAACCCCCGGTGACGCCGACGCGCCGCCGCACAACCCGGCCGACGACACCGCCGGCCTGCCGGTGATCTACCAGGCGATCACGATCGACGGCGCGGGCGCGACCATCTCCCGGGCCGCCCAGGCCGCCGCGTTCCGCTTCTTCACCGTCCGCGATGGCGGCGAGCTGACCCTGCGCGACGTGGAACTGCACAACGGCCGATCGGCCATCGAGGGCGGCAGCGTGCACGTGGTGCACGGCGCCACCGCGGTGGTGGAACGGGTCACCGTCACGCAGAGCACCTCGCTGTCGCCCGAGGGGGGCGGCGGTGGCATCTTCAACGACGGCAACATGGTGGTCACCGACTCCACGTTCGTCGGCAACAGCGCCTCCGGCGCCGCGGGCAAGGGCGGGGGCCTGCTCAACGGCGGCGTACTGACGCTGAAGCGCTCGGAGTTCCACCGCAACAGCGCCAACGCCTACGGCGGCGGGCTGGGCAACTACCGTGGTGCCGCCGACGTGGAGAGCGTCTCCTTCACCCAGAACAGCGCCGTCCAGGGTGGCGGGCTGGCCAGCTTCTCGGCCCGGACGAAGGTCTCCGACACCGAGCTGCTGAACAACACCGCGCAGGTCGGCGGCGGTGCCGCCAACTCCGACGCGGTGCTGGTGATGCGCACGATGACCATCCGCGGCAACACGTCCACAGTCAACGGGGGCGGTGTCTCGACGGTGAAGGGCCTGACGCCGATCGACGACAGCGTGATCGACGGCAACACCACCCACGGCTTCGGAGCCGGCATCTACGCCGAGAAGGCGAACCTGCTGGTCCGCGGCAGTGACGTGACCCGTAACGAGGCGGTCGGCGCCGCGTCCCAGGGCGGAGGCATCTACGCCAACGCGGGCTCGGTGGCGATCTACACCAGCAAGGTCACCCACAACGCGTCGACGGTGAAGCCCGGCGGCATCTTCGGCATGCACGCCCAGGTCAAGATCGACGATGAGAGCGTGGTGGTCGAGAACGAACCGACCAACTGCGAGGGCAGCCAGGTGCCGATCGCACACTGCTTCCGCTGAGCGTCGACCCGCGCACCATCCCGAGCGCGTTCATCCCGAGTGCACCGCCCGTCCGGACGGATCGTCCGGACGGGCGGTGCTCCGTCACGTGACGCCTCGGCCTCACCGACCGCGGAACCCGGTGGCCACCGACGCCGCCGCGATCAGGTGTCGAGACGGAGGGTTCGGCGTCGTCACGGGGTTAGCCCCTCGCGCGCAGGGTCACGGCGCGTCAACCCATCGCGCGCAGGCGGCCGGAGAGGTCGCCGGCGAAGAAGTCGAGGAAGCCGTCCGGGTCCGGGCCGGCGTTCTGTAGGACGATGTGGTCGAAGCCGGCCTCGACGTACGACCGGACCTTGGCGACGTGGGGCTCGGGGTCCGGGCCGATGGCGAAGAGCTGCCGGATGTGCTTCTCCTCGACGTACGCGCTGGCCGCGTCGAAGTTGACCGGGTTCGGCAGTTCGCTCATCACCTTCCAACCGGTGACCATCCATCGGCTCGTCTGCAACACCGCCTGCACCGCCTGTTGCTCGTCGGTGGCCCAGGCCAGTGGCACCTCGGCGTAGCGCGGGCCCGAACCCTTGGCGCGTCGGTAGTGTTCGACGATCGACGCGTCCGGCTCGGTGGCGAACAGGCCGTCGCCCAACTCGGCGGCGAGCCGCGCCGACACCTCACCGCTCGCCGCCACCGCGATCACGGGCAGGGTGTCCGGCAGATCGAAGATGCGGGCGTCCTCCAGTTGCAGGTGCCGGCCCTCGTACGACTGGTAGCCGCCCTGCCAGAGCAGCCGGATGATCTCCAGCGCCTCGCGTAGTCGCTCGTGTCGCCCTCGAACGCTGGGGAAGCCCTGCCCGACCACGTGCTCGTTGAGCCGCTCGCCGGCGCCCACTCCGAGGGTGAACCGGCCGTCGGAGATCAGCGCCATGGTCGCTGCGGCCTGCGCGATGATCGCCGGGTGGTACCGAACGGTCGGGCAGGTGACCCCGGTGGCCAGGCGCAGGGTGCTGGTCCTGGCCGCGATGGCGCCGAGCACGCTCCAGGTGAACGACGAGTGCCCCTGCGCGTCCAGCCACGGGTGGAAGTGGTCGCTCATCTCGACGAAGTCGAAGCCGGCCCGTTCGGCAAGGACGGCCTGGCGGATGATTTCCTGCGGGCCGTACCCCTCTGTCGCCAGCTTGTAGCCGATCTGCATGCCCACACTCCCGATCCCGTTCGCTGACTGAGGCACCGGCCGTTCCCGGCCCCGGCGTGGACAAACGCCGCAGGGCCGCAAACCAGCCTCCTAGGATGCCTTAGGCGGTGTGCGGTGGGCGACCGCGAGCACCGAGCACCGCCTCCAGCCACCGCACGCCATCAGCGCACCAGCAGATCGATGACGCCCGTCAGGTCCTCCTCACCACCTCCCTCCGACAGGCGGCGACGCATCAGGTCGAAGTAGGGGCGGAGCAGTTCAGGGCTGACGCCCTGCTGCTCGGCGGTGCGCAGAAAGGTCGGCGTGCCCGCCACCTGCATGGCGAGAGGGGAGACGACACCGTCGGTGTAGTTCCCGCTGCGCAGTTGGTAGGCGGTCTGCCGAACCGTCGGGATCATCGCGACGAGCCAGTCGGCGAGCAGGGGGGGCGAACGCCGTCGGGTCGATGTCCTCCCGACGGATCAGGGCGAATGCGTGCGCGGTCCCGGCTACGGGAGATTGAGGCGGGCTAGTGGTGTTGCGCGATCTCGCCGAAAACTGCACCGGCCCGCGCCCCCACTGCGGGGGCACGGGCCGGTCTACGTCTGTTGCCTACTTGGAAGGCTCGGGCAGCTTGCAGTCGACCTTCGGGTTGGCGCCGATGTAGTTCAACGGCCCGGCCACGATGGTGACCAGGATGGTGCCGGCCTCGGCGCAGTTGGTGTCGTCGCCGCTGTAGTAACCGCGCTGGCCACCGGCGATGGCGCCGATCACCAACCAGATCACGACGATGACTCCGAGAATCGAGGTGCCGCGCATCGCTGCCTCCTGAGGTATGTGGTGGATCTGAGGTGCAGCCGTTGTACCCAATCAGGTCGCGCGGCTAACGGTTGCGTGCTAGGACCCCCCGCCGGATCCCCCATCCGGCCGATGCCGTCCGCCGTTGTGTACCGCCCGGGCATCCGCCGCCCGCACCGGGTGGCACCTGTCGGCTATCGGATCGCCGACCGACCTCGCCGTCATCCGGGTGAGTGGACGTAGAACTGCCTCACGGCCCCGCCGAGGAGGACTCATGGACGCCCCGACACCGCCCCTCTACATCGACCGCCCCGAGGACGTCGCGGTCGCGGCCCGCGCGCTTGCTGGCGGCGCGATCGTCGCGGCGGCGTTCGCCAACTTCTACGCCATCGTGACGCGCCCCGACGCGGCCACCGTACGCCTGGTCAACCTGGCCAAGGGTCGACCGGCCCACCAGGTCGGCAGCATCACCACGGCGATCGGCCGGATCCCCGGGATGTTCGACTGGACGCGGATATCGCCGCGGTTGCCGGTCGGTCGGGTGCGGGCGCTGATGGACGCCCTGTACGGGGCCGGGCCGTTCGGCTTCCGTGGGCCGGCCGCCGACCGGCTTCCCGACCACCTCACGCAGATCGACCAGGGGATGCGGACCACCCAGGTGATCGCACCTGGGCTGACCTGCCCCTCCAACGCCTTCTTTGAGCGGGCGCTCGCCGAGACCGCGACGGATCACCTCTACATCACCTCGGCGAACCGCTCCCGGCATCTCACCGGCGAGGCGGAGGAACCGGCGCACTGGAAGGCGGGCCACCTCGCCGCCGACTTCGCCCACCTCGACGATCTGGTGGTGCTGGTCCACCGGGACGAGGCAGCCGCCCGCGCCGCGTACCCGGGCTACCTCACCACCTCGGTCACCCTGCTCTCGTTCCACGCGCCGGAGGGTGACCTCGAAGAGCCGCCGGTGCTCACCGTGGACCGGCACGGATCGCTGCACGTGGACGACGTCCGCCGCGCCGCCGCGCCGCTCGGCCTCCAGGTGCGTCTGGCCGGAGGTGCCCGGGAACGACTGCAGGTCCGGGGGTACGCCGGGGCGCTGGTGTAGCTGGCAGGCGGCTCAGTGCGGCGGTGACGGGGCCTCCGGAGGCTTGCCGTGGCTACGCCGGAAGTCCGCGTAGGCCACCCCGCCCAGCACCAGCAGCCCGCCGAGGGACGCGAAGAGCGGCGGCACGTACAGCAGGGCGGGGGCGATGGTCAGCAGCGCCAGCACCCCACCGGGTCGGGACCACGACACCCGGCTGAACACCTCGTACTCGAACGAGGCCCGGCCGGCCAGGAACAGCGCCGGGCCGCCGAGGATCACCGCCAGCCAGGACGGCGGGGTCCGCCCGGTCGGCTCGTGCAGCACCAGGTGGAAGCCGGCCGCCGTGACGACCACGCCGGCGATCATCAGCAGATGGGTGTACGGCGCGCTGAAGAGGAACTTGCTGGGCGACTCGGCCGCCTTGATGGCGGTCGGCAGCAGCTCGCCGGACTTGTGCACGTAGATCCGCCAGAGCAGCAGCGTGGTCAGGAACGCCACCGCGAAGGCCTCGATGTTGTCGGCCTCGGTGTGCTCCATGCTGAACATGGTGCCGATCGTCAGGATGGCGTCGCCGAGCGCGATGATGAAGAACTGCTGGTAGCGCTCGGAGAGATGCTCCGCGGTGACGTTGCGTTGCTTCTCGGGCACCACCCCGAGACCGGGCACCGGGTACGCGAGTCGGAAGCCGAGGTAGTCGATGGCGAGCGCGATGGCCCAGCACACGATCCGGGCGTCTCCGCTGACGAATGCGCCGATGAGCCACGGGATCGCCGACACCACGAACCAGACGAAGATGCGGACCGCCCGACGCTGGGTCTGCGGTTCGCGGCGTACCGCCGGCATCAGGAACAGGCCACGCCCCAGGTGGATCGCCACGTACGTGCCGGCGAAGACGATCCCTCGACTGTTGAACGCCTCCGGGATGGCCGTGGTCATCAGCAGCGCGCCGAACATGACGGCGCTGATCAGCAGCTTGATCTCGGTGCGTTCGGGGTCGTACAGGTCGGTGACCAGGGTGGTGATCGCCCAGGTCCACCAGACGGCGGCCAGCATGATCAGTGCCTCGGCGGCCCGGTGCCAGTCGAGTCGTTCGGCCAGTCCCCGCGAGATGAGCGCCAGGGCGACCACGTACACCAGGTCGAAGAAGAGTTCGAGGAGGGTGACCCGGCGCGGGCCCTCCGGGTCGCGCACCGGCGGACCGCTGGCCTGTGGCGATCCGGGCTCCGACGCGGGGAGGTGCACGGGTTACTCCTGCGGAACCGCTCGACTCGATGGACCTGTCCGGCCCACCTTGACGGACGGTAACGAGCGGGGGAGCGCGGGAACCCGCGTTCACCCGCTCGTCCCCCAACCGGGTCGTGCCGGGCGGTTACCGCGCCTGCGGCGATGTCGACGGCTTTTCGCCGCCGCGCGGCGCGGCGAGGGCGTCGACCAGGCGGCGGGCCGAGCCGGCCAGGTTCCATCGTTGGGCGAGCTCGAGCAGCCGGTCCGGGTCGGCCGGCGCGCTCGGCAGCGCGGTGGGCAGCTCCGGCAGGGGCACGTCCAGGGCGACCCGGACCACCGTCGGCGCGACGCCCAGGTAGTCGCGGGCCGCGACCAGCTTGGCGCGCAGGCCCGGTGCGAAGGACGAGTCGGAGTCGTCGAGCGCGGCCAGGATGCCGGCGATGCTGCCGTACCGCTCGATCAGCCGGGCGGCGGTCTTGTCGCCGACGCCGGCCACCCCGGGCAACCCGTCACTCGGGTCGCCGCGCAGTGCGGCGAAGTCGGCGTACCGGTCGGCGGGCACGCCGTAGCGGGCCCGCACGGCGGCGTCGTCGCAGTCGTCGAGCTTGGCGACGCCGCGCCCGACGTAGAGCAGTCGGACCGGTCGGGCGTCGTCGACGAGTTGAAACAGGTCGCGGTCGCCGGAGACCACCTCGATCGGGCCGGGCTGGGTCACCGAGAGGGTGCCGAGCACGTCGTCCGCCTCGTAGCCGGTCGCGCCGACAGCGGTGATGCCCACCGCGGTCAGCACCTCCAGGATCATCGGCACCTGCGGGGAGAGGGTGTCCGGAACGATCTCGCCGCCCTGCGGGGCGACCCGGTGCGCCTTGTACGACGGCAGCAGGTCGACCCGCCACGCCGGTCGCCAGTCGTAGTCCAGTGCGCAGATCATCCGGTCGGCGCCCCGCACCCGGATCAGGGTGGCGAGCATGTCGAGGAAGCCGCGCACCGCGTTGACCGGGGTGCCGTCCTCGGCCCTGGCGGCGGACTCCGGGATGCCGAAGTAGGCCCGGAAGTAGAGGCTGGCTGAGTCGATCAGCAGGATCGGGGGTCGGTGTGCCACGCCGGACAGCCTGGCACAACCGTCCGACGATCTGGGGTACGCCCGGCCGCTGGTGGTGTCAGCGTCGCTCGTCGGGCTGGTAGACGGTGTCCCGCCGGGCCAGGTGCTGCACGACGTAGCTGGTCACCAGCAGCAGGATCGCGACCACCACCTCGACCCAGGCCGCGATGCCGTCGGCGACGGTGACGCCGATGACGAGCAGGACCAGGCCGACGAGCGCGAGGACTCCGGCCCACAGTTGGCGGCGACGGCGGGTCGCCGCCCGGTTCGTCTGGTTCCCTGCCACGTCGGTCCTCCCGGTCAGGTCGCCCGCATGGGCGCCCGGTCCCAGGCTAGGGCGCAGGGGAGGCGCCGGCCCGGAAAACGACAGTGCGGGCTGGTACGCGGAGGCGGCCAGGACGGTGAGCGCGGTCAGCGGCAGTGCGACCGCGCCGACGGCCGACCGCCGACCCGACCTTGCTGGTCGTGCCGGCGGTCCACCAGCGCCAGAACCCCCCCGGCCCGTTCGTCGACGTGCATGTCGCCGTCCCCCGTTCGCCGAGCCAGTGCGTTCCAATCTGGAACGTACTATAGTCGGAGTGGGAGCGACGGAGGTAGCGGGTGCGGCGAGAAGATCTTGCCGATGCGGACTGCGGCATCGCGCAGGCGCTCGGCGTACTGGGGGACTGGTGGACGTTCCTCATCGTGCGTGACGTCGCCGGCGGGACGACCCGTTTCGACGCGCTGCAACGGGAGTTGGGCGTCAGCCGTCGGGCGCTGACCGAGCGCCTCGGTGCGCTGGTCGAGCACGGTGTGCTGGAGCGCCGGCCGTACTCGCTGCACCCACCGCGGTACGACTACCTGCTCACCGGGAAGGGCGAGGGGCTCCTACCGGTGCTGATCGCCCTGCAGGACTGGGGAACGAGGCATCTGATGGGTGACGGAGAGTTGACCGCGACGGCCGACTCCGGGAGTGCCGAGGCGCGCCGGGCACGCGACCTTGTCGGGCGGCGATTGCCCGAGGCCGTGCTGCCGGGTGCCGACGGTCAGCCGGTGTCGGTGGCCGCGACGGGCGAGTGGAGCGTCCTCTACCTCTTCCCCGGGGCGTACGCGCCGGGGACGCAGGGCTATCCGCCGGCCTGGTCGGAGATCCCCGGTGCCCGGGGCTGCACCCTCGAATCGACCACCTACGCGAAGCGGCACCCGGACTTCCAGGCCGCCGGGGTACGGGTGTACGGGATCAGCACGCAGCGGCCGGACCAGCTCGCCGACTTCTCCGCGTACGCCGGGCTGCCGTTTCCGCTGCTGTCCGACCAGGACGGCCGACTGGCCGCCGGGTTGTTGCTGCCCGTCTTCCGCGCCGGTGGGATGACCCGGTTCAAGCGGCTGACGCTGCTGGTCGACCCGCAGGCGGTGGTGCGAGCCGTGCAGTTCCCGGTCACCGACCCGGCCGGGTCGGTGGAGGAGATGCTCACACTGGTCCGCCAGCACGCCGGGGCCCCCGGCTGACGCCTTCGCGTCGACCGGGGGCCCTACGAGCCGGGCTGGTGCGGGGAGCCTGTGCGCGCGGCGTCAGGCCGGGAGCGTCCAGCGCTGGTTGGCGCCGGCGAAGCAGTCCCAGATCTGCAGCCGGGCGCCGTCGGCGGAGGTGTTGTCGGTGACGTCGAGGCACTTGTTCGACTGCGGGTTGCGCAGCGTCCCGTTGGACTGGGCCTGCCAGACCTGGGCGCCGCTGCCGTTGCAGTCCCAGAGCTGGACCTTCGCGCCGTTGGCGGTGGATCCGCTGGTGATGTCGGCGCACTTGCCGAGGGCGCGCAGTGTGCTGTCGCTGGCCACGGTCCAGGTCTGCGCGTTGGTGCCGTTGCAGGTCCAGATCTGGATGGCGGCGCCGTTGGCGGTGCTGGCCGAGGCCACGTCGACGCACTTGCCGCCGATCCCGGTGATCTGACCGGTGCGTCCGGTCGGCGGCGGGGTGGTGCCGCCCATGATGGTGTCGTACATGGCGCTGAGCAGTGAGGTCGAGCCGCTGGTGTCCTGCGACAGCTCCCAGTTCATCACGCCGCCGGCGTTCGCGAGGGCCCACTGGGTCTTGCGCTTGACCGTGGGGATGCCGTTCCAGCACTGCTGCGATCCGTTGATGGTGGCGCAGTCCCGGTTGGCGTTCGCCGGGTCGAGCCCGACCAGGTACGAGTAGTTGTAGTAGACGGGGCGGCTGTAGAACGGGATGCCGAGGACGGCCTTGCTGGCCGGCAGGCCGCGGGCCTTCCATCCGTTGATGGCGTTGATCGACCAGTCGTAGTTGGCGTGCGGGCTGCCGCCGTCGTACGCCATGATGTTGAGCCAGTCGACCTGGTTGAACACGGCGGTCTGGACGCCCTGGACGCTGCCGCCCTCGCTGACCACGGCGGCGGTGAGCAGCTTGCCGCGGCTGTGCAGGGCGCTGCCGAGTTGCGTCATGAGCGCCGTGTAGTTGTTGGCCGAGGTGCCCGGGTCGGGGTACTCCCAGTCCATGTCGACGCCGTCGAGGTTGTACTGGTTGACGAAGTTGATCAGGTTGTTGACGAAGTTCGTGCGGCTGGTGGCGTTGGCGGCGAGCGCCTCGAAGGCGGAGTCGTTGCCGTCGTTCCAGCCGCCGACGGCGATGGAGACCTTGACGTTGTTGGCGTGCCCCTGCGAGACCAGCGAGGAGAGCCGGGCCCCGTCCACCCCTTGCAGGGTGCCGTTGCTGTTGGGCAGGACAAAGGCGTAGTTGATGTGGGTGAGCTTGTTGTACTGGATCGTGTTGATGTTGCCGGCCCAGGAGGGCATGTAGCCGACGCTCTTGAAGTTGTTCGGCAGCACCACTGCCTGCGCGGCGGTGGGAACGACGGTGAGGGCGGCGCCGGCGGTAGCCAGCGCGAGCAGGCCGGCGGCGAGGGCGCGGCGCAGTGGTGAGGACATCGGGGGCCTTCCCGTGGGCGGGGGACGACACCCGCCCGCGCAGGGTTGTCGCGGGCGGGCGGTGCGGGGGACGCAGTGACGGGTGGGCCTCGAGGCAGCCAAATCTTAAAGAGTGTTAACTGTCCGAGTCAATCAACGCCGATGGATTTCCGGCCATCCGGTGCCAATAGGGGGTTTGCCCAAACGACCGTTAAGCTGGCGGAGTGGGAATCGACGAGCTGTATCCGCCGGATCGGTTGATCGCCGCGCAGCGAGCGACGGCCGCCGCCGGCCTGGACGCACTGCTGCTCACACCCGGCTCTGACCTGCGGTATCTGACCGGGTACGACGCCCACGCGGGGGAGCGGCTGACCTGCCTGGTGCTGCCCGCCGACGGTGAGCCGACGCTGGTCGTACCGAGGTTGGAACGTCCCGCGGCGGAGGCCGCCCCGAACACCGGCGTACGCATCGTCGACCACGTCGACGGCACCGACCCGTACCCCTTGGTCGTCGCCGCCCTCGACGGCCCGGTCGCGGCGGTCGGGCTCGCCGACCGGATGTGGGCCGAGCAGGTCCTCGGCCTGCGCGCGGCGCTGCCCGACGCCGCGCAACGGCTCGCCGGGGAGGTCCTGCGCGAGTTGCGGATCCGCAAGTCCCCGGCGGAGATCGCGGCGCTCGCCGAGGCCGGCGCGGCGATCGACGAGGTGCACCTGCGGATGGGCGAGTGGCTGCGCCCCGGTCGCACCGAGGTCGAGGTCGCCACCGACATCGCCGCGGCGATCCGGGCCGCCGGACACGTCACCGTCGACTTCGTCATCGTGGCGGCCGGACCCAACGGGGCCAGCCCGCACCACGGCACCTCCAACCGCCCGATCGGCGTCGGCGAGCCGGTGGTGGTCGACATCGGCGGCACGATGGCGTCGGGCTACCGCTCGGACTGCACCCGCACCTACCTGGCGGGCGGGTCGGCGCCGGCCGACTTCCTGGACTACTACGCCGTGCTGCGCGACGCCCAACGCGCCGCCGTCGAGGCGGTGCGGCCCGGGATCACCGCCGCGGCGGCCGACGCCGAGGCCCGCGCGCCGATCGTCGCCGCCGGCTACGGTCCCGCGTTCCTGCACCGCACCGGTCACGGCATCGGTCTGGACGGGCACGAGGAGCCGTACCTGGTGGCCGGCAACGACCGACCCCTCGACGCCGGCATGGCGTTCTCCATCGAACCAGGCATCTACCTGGCGGGCCGGCACGGCGCCCGCATCGAGGACATCGTCGTCTGCACAACGGACGGCGTGCAACGGCTCAACACCACCCCCACGGAGCTCATCGCGCTATGACTGTCGACCGGATCCTGCCCACCGACGAGGCCCACGACCTGCTGGGTCTCGCCACCGAGCTCGCCGACGGCGAGCTCGCGCCGAAGGCCGCGGCCTTCGAGGAACGCGCCGAGTTCCCCCGCGAGGTGCTGCGCACGCTGGGCCGCGCCGGCCTGCTCGGCCTGCCCTACCCCGAGGAGTACGGCGGCGCGGCGCAGCCGTACGAGGTGTACCTGCAGGTCCTGGAGATCCTGGCCAGCCGCTGGCTCGCTGTCGCCGAGGCGGTCAGCGTGCACACCCTGTCCTGCTACCCGGTGGCGGCGTTCGGCAGCGACGAGCAGCGCAAGCTGCTGCCGGACATGCTCGGCGGCGAGTTGCTGGGCGCGTACTGCCTCTCCGAGCCGCAGGGTGGCTCGGACGCGGCGGCGCTGACCACCCGGGCGGATCGCGACGGCGACGCGTACCTGGTCTCCGGCACCAAGGCGTGGATCACCCACGCCCACACCGCCGACTTCTACAACGTCTTCTGCCGCACCGGCGGGCCCGGTCCGAAGGGGATCTCCTGTCTGCTCGCCGACGCGGGCACGGCCGGCATCACCCCGCAGGCGGCCGAGCGAACGATGGGGCTGCGCGCCTCCCCGGTCGCGCAGATCGCCTTCGACGAGGCCCGGGTGCCGGCCGACCGGTTGATCGGCGGCGAGGGGATGGGCTTCACCATCGCGATGTCCGCGCTGGACTCCGGCCGGCTGGGCATCGCGGCGTGCGCGGTCGGGCTGGCCCAGGCCGCCCTGGACTACGCGGTCTCCTACGCCCGGGAGAGGCAGCAGTTCGGGCGTTCCATCATCGACTTCCAGGGGCTGGGGTTCCTCCTCGCCGACGCGGCCACCCAGATCTCCGCTGCCCGCGCGCTGACCCTGGCGGCGGCCCGTCTGCGCGACGCCGGCCGGCCGTACGCCATCGAGGCGGCCAAGGCGAAGCTGTTCGCCACCGACATGGCGATGCGGGTGACCACCGACGCGGTGCAGGTGCTCGGCGGTGCGGGTTACGTGGCCGACCACCCGGTGGAGCGGTACATGCGTGAGGCGAAGGTGTTGCAGATCGTGGAGGGCACCAACCAGATCCAGCGGATGGTGATCTCCCGGGCACTGGCCAAGGGCTGACAACGGTACGTGGTGGTGGGGCTGCGGTGGGTGCGTCACGGCCCACCGCGGTCCGCCACTCGGGTACCTCGTCGCCGTGCGACCGTTTTCCCGGTAGGTTGCACGCCGTGGAGGAGATCGACCGCGCTATCGTCGCCGCGCTGACCGCCGACGGCCGTCTGTCGTACACCGACCTGGCCGAGCGGGTGGGGCTGTCGGTGTCCGCCGTGCATCAGCGGGTCCGTCGGCTGGAGCAGCGCGGGGTGATCAAGGGGTACGCGGCCCGGGTGTCGTTCGAGGCGCTGGACCTGCCGCTCACCGCGTTCGTGGCGATCCGGCCGTTCGATCCGTCGCAGCCGGACGACGCCCCGGAGCGGCTGGCCCACCTGCCGGAGATCGACTCCTGCTACTCGGTGGCGGGGGAGGACTTCTACCTGCTGCTGGTGCGGGTGGCCAGCCCCACCGACCTGGAGCGGGTGCTCCAGGAGATCCGCACCTCGGCGAACGTCACGACCCGGACGACAGTGGTGTTGTCCACGCCGTACGAGAACCGGCCGCCGAAGATCAGCGCTGCGGCGCCGAGTCGGTCGCGGTCCCGGGTGCCGGAGGAGCCGGCTGGTTCCACCGCAGGATGACCTGCCGGCCGTGTTCGTGACCGAGCGCGCTGACAGTGGCGGTGTCCAGGCGTAACCGCCCACCGGCGGACGGGGGCAGGCCGATCCAGCGGGCACCGAGCACCCGCAGGCTGTGCGCGTGCCCGACCAGCGCCACGGTGCCCCGGTCGAGCAGCGGGGTGACGCGGGCCAGCACCCGGTCCAGCCGTTCGCCCACCTCTGCGGGGGACTCCCCGCCGGGGCAGCCGTCGGTCCAGATGTTCCAGTGCGGATCGTCGTCGTGGATGTCGACTGTGGTGCGGCCCTCGTACTCGCCGTAGTTCCACTCGCTGAGGTTCTCGTCGACGGCGTCGACGGTGAGCCCGGCCAGCTGCGCGGTGCGCAGCGCCCGGGAGCGGGGGCTGGTCAGCACTGTGACGAAGCGCCGGCCGGCCAGGAACGCGGCCAGGGTGCGGGCCTGTCGCTCGCCGTCGGGGGTCAGCTCCAGGTCGGTGTACGAGGTGTGCCGCAGGCTGGCGCTCCAGGTGGTCTCGCCGTGCCGGATCAGCAGGAGCTCTCCCATCCGGTCAGTTAACCATCGTGGGTCGGTGCCGACAGCTGACCTCCCACTACCTATCTTCCTAGGATGCTTTAGCGGGTGTGCCGACCGGCACCGCCGGTTTCGGCACCCGGAGACCGGGCAAGCGAGCCAGGACAACCGCCAGACCGAGGAGGCGCGATGAGCTTCACCGAGAAGGCAAAGAACAAGGTTGAGCAGATGGCCGGCGCCGCGAGGGAGCGCGTCGGCGACATGACCGACAACGAGCGGATGCGTGGCGAGGGCGCCAGCCAGCAGAGCGACGCGCGCGCCAAGCAGGCCGGTCAGAACGTTAAGGACGCTGGCCGCAACGTGAAGGACTCCTTCACGAAGTGACCTGAACGGTCCACGGGTCCCCGGGCGCACCGTCGCCCGGGGACCCGTGGCGCTGCGGTCCCTGTCTTGGCTCCCCTGCTCCGTCGATAAATGTGGTGTGGTGGGGGAGCAAGCAACCAAGGCGGCCCAAACCCCGCACACCAACCCCAAAATCGACC
>NZ_JBEZEH010000109.1:0-23391 GCF_040648775.1 Micromonospora sp. NPDC049089 | reverse complement strand
CCCACGCGCCGCCGGCGGGTCGTCGCCGGTCAGCCCATGTGGGGGTACGTGTGGTCGGTCGGCGGCACGAAGGTCTCCTTGATCGTCCGCGGGGAGACCCAGCGGACCAGGTTCAGCCAGGAGCCGGCCTTGTCGTTGGTGCCGCTGGCGCGGGCGCCACCGAAGGGCTGCTGCCCGACCACCGCGCCGGTCGGCTTGTCGTTGATGTAGAAGTTGCCGGCCGCGTACCGCATCCGCTCGCCGACCGACTCGACGACCCGGCGGTCGGTGGCGAACACCGAGCCGGTCAGCGCGTACGGGGCGATCGACTCCGCCTGCGCGACGACCTCGTCGAAGCGGGCGTCGTCGAACACGTGCACGCCCAGGATCGGCCCGAAGTACTCGGTGGTGAAGGTCTCGTGAGCGGCGTCGCCGCACTCGAAGAGCGTCGGTCGCACGAAGTAGCCGACCGAGTCGTCGGCGGTGCCACCGGCCAGCACCCGGCAGCTGTCGTCACCGGCGATCAGCTCCAGCGCGGCGGTGTGCCGGGCGAAGGCCTTGTCGTCGATGACCGCACCGCCGAAGTTGCCGAAGTCGGTCACGTCGCCGTAGGTCAGCGAGTCGGCGGTGGCGGCCAGCCGGTCCCGCAGCCCACCCTCCCAGATCGAGCGCGGCACGTACGCCCGCGAGGCCGCCGAGCACTTCTGGCCCTGGTACTCGTACGCGCCACGGATCAGCGCGGTGTGCAGAGCGTCCACGTCGGCGCTGGTGTGCGCGACGACGAAGTCCTTGCCGCCGGTCTCGCCGACCAGGCGCGGGTAGCCCCGGTAACGGGAGATGTTGTCGCCCACGGTCCGCCACAACTGCTGGAAGACCTTCGTCGAACCGGTGAAGTGGATGCCGGCCAGATCCGGGTCGGCGAGCACGACATCGGAGACCTCCTCGCCCCGACCGGTGACCATGTTGATCACGCCGGGCGGCAGGCCGGCGGCCTCGAACAGCCGCATCGTGAAATGCGCGGCGAACTGCTGGGTCGGGCCCGGCTTCCAGACCACGGTGTTGCCCAGCAGGGCCGGCGCCGACGGCAGGTTGCCGGCGATGGCGGTGAAGTTGAACGGGGTGACCGCGTAGACGAAGCCCTCCAGTGGGCGGTGGTCGAAGCGGTTCCAGACGCCGGGCGAGGACGCCGGCTGCTCCTCGAGCAGGCGACGCGCGAAGTGCACGTTGAACCGCAGGAAGTCGATGAACTCGCACGCCGCGTCGATCTCCGCCTGGATCGCGGTCTTCGACTGACCGAGCATGGTGGCGGCGTTGAGCGTGTCCCGCCAGGGGCCGGCGAGCAGTTCGGCGGCTCGCAGGAAGATCGCGGCGCGCTCCTCGAAGGGCAGCGCCCGCCACATCGGCGCGGCGTCCTTGGCCGCCCTGGTCGCGGCGCGGGCGTCGTCGTGGGTGGCGTGCCCGGTCACCCCCAGCACGTGGGCGTGCTTGTGCGGCTGCACCACGTTGATCGGGTCACCGCCGGCCATCCGCTGCTCACCGCCGATGGTCATCGGCAGGTCGATGCGCTCGGCGGCGAGCTCGGTCAGCCGCCGCTGGAGCCGGTCCCGGTCGGGGCTGCCCGGCTCGTAGTTGCGAACCGGCTCGTTGCGCGGCTCGGGAACGGAGAACACGGCATCCATCAAGGCTCCTGGCGATCTCGACAGCAGTGGCGAAACCGGACCCGCGGGCACCGACCGGATGGCCGGACACCGGACGCCGCACGGGAGGCCGAGCAGCGGCGGGACCTCCCGTGATTCTCCCACGACGGGCCGCGCGACCCACTTCCGCCACCGCCCCGCGCCAAGGACCGCCCCACCCCTCCTCCCCTTACCGACCGGCCTCGATCCGTCCCGCCGTCCCGGGGCGACAGGCAGCCCAGCGGGCCCGCGTACCCTGAATGGTCGGTGACCTGCCGCCTCGAAGGGGAGACGATGACCAAGCAGCCCGGCCGCGTCCCGGCCGCTGAGTCGGACGAGCCGGCGGTCGACGCGGCCAGCGCCGGCAGTCGGCCGCTTCCCGCCCCCGGCGCCGCAGTGCTCGCGCTGCTGGCGCTCGGTTGGTTGGCCGCCATGCTCTGGTCCACCCGGGAGGCCATCACCTCGGCGGCGGCCGGGGTCACGGCGATCAGCCTCTCCGCGTTCGCCCTGCCCGGCGTGATCTCGGCCGCGCTGGTGGCCGGGGCGGCCGTCGCGCTGGCCGCCGGCAACCTGCTGGCCCGCCGGTACGGCGACTGGGCCACCCTGCGCTTCGCCGGGGCGATCGGCGGCGGAATGCTGGTCGGGCTCGCCGCCGCGGTGGCCATCAACCTCACCTACTTCGACACGTCCACCACCAACGTGATCGCCGGCACCACGGCGGCCGCGGCGATCATCGGGGGCGCGCTGGCCGGCGCGCGGACCGCCCCGGCGATCGGTGCTGTGGTCACCGCCGCCCTGGGCACGCTGATCTTCGTGGTCGCGTTCAGCCGCGCCCGGGACCCGCTGTTCGACCTCTTCGGCTCCGGCGACAGCCAGGAGTCGTTGATCAACGCAGCCAAGTGGGTTTCCCGTACCGAATCGCTCGTCGCCGGGCTGCTCGCCGGGCTACTGGCCTTCGGCTACCTGACCTGGGCGCGGCGTCGAGCCGTCCGCCGCGATCCCGAGGCACCGACGCTGCGCTGGCCGGCGTACCTGCTCGCCGGCGCCGGCCCGGGGCTCCTCCTGCTGCTCGCCGAAGTGATCATCAGGGTTGGTGGCCGGTCGCTGCTCGACCTCGCCAGCGCGCTCAGTGAGGCGGACGCGGTAGCCCAGACCTCGCTGGGCACCTCGCGGGTCGACAACGGCATCTGGGTGCTCTTCGTGGGGGCGCTGACCGCGCTCATCGCGTTCGGCCGCACGCTCAGCCCCGCCCACAGTGACGACGACGAACCCGCCAGCGACCCGAACCCCGTCGCGGACCAGGCCGACCCGGCGGACGACAAGCCGGGCTACGCCAAGGCGTTCGACGCCGACCCGGCCGAGACGTTCGACGCACCTGAAACCTCCGAAGCCGACCCGGCAAAGGCCGACCCAACGCGCTGAGCCCGCCCCGCGCAGCCGCCCCCCTTTCCCGGTCGATCATGGAGTTGTGGTGGGCGGTTCACCCGCCTGTGCGGCTTATGTTCACCACCACAACTCCATGATCGGAGCCGGGGGCAGCTCGGGCGGTCTGGGCCGGTGTTCCCGGTCAGTCGGTGGCGTTGAGAACCTGGTCCAGCTCCGTCACGTCGTACCACTCCAGCTCGTGGTCCTCGGCGCCGTCGACGGTGAACTGGGCGTCCGGGTCACCAGCCGCCGCCTCGGCCACCACGTCGGCAGCCGCGCCGACCTCCTCGGCCGCGTCCGCGCTATCCACGTGGATGGCCGCGACGGCACCCACCGGCACGGCGTCGGTCAACGTCACAACGCTGGAGCCGAGCTCACCGTCGCCGCGCCCGACCGCCGCCGACGGCAGGTCGACCGAGACGACGACGCGACGCCGGGGAGCGGTCGGATCGGCCCGGAGCAGGTGCAGGGCGTCCTGGGCTGCGCGGGTGAAGGCGACGTACTCCAACTCCTCCTCGTCACCCTCGGCGTACCACTCACGAAGCGCCGGAGTCACGGCGTGCGCCTGGTCGGCGGCCAGCCCCTCCTCGCGAAGCCGGGCCAGCATCGGTACGGTCGCCGGCACGTACACCCGGACAAGCTCGTCGGTCACCGGTCGTCTCCCCGCGTCGTCCTCCACCGGCGGCCGCCGGCACGGGCGCAGATCATGCCGCACGCCGTGACCGTCATACACCCCGCCTCCGGCCGGTGGAAGTTTCCCGCCGGTGTGTCCGCGCGGGTTGGTCGGCCACTGAACCGGTGCGGCGCTGGGCGGCGAGGTCTGTCGGTGGCAAACTGAGCCAAACGACATCAACCCCGGGAGTTTCTGTGGAACCCAGGTTCCTGCTGCTCTCCGACGTGGCCGCCGAGCTCAACGTGTCGGACTCGCAGGTCTACCACATGGTGCGCAGCGGTGAACTGCCGGCGATCAAGATCGGCGGGCGCGGCCAGTGGCGCGTCGAGCGCACCCGGCTGGAGGAGTACATAGCGCGCAAATACGATGAAACGGCAGACTGGGTGCAGAGCAACCCGCTGGTCGACCGCGACCCCGAGTAGCAGAGCCCCAGCCCGCCCGTCCATCCGACGCGCCGAGCCCCGCCCGAGCGGATGATCCACTCGGTTTCACGGAAGTCGGGGCATTGAGGCCGCTGGGACACCGCGCTATCAAGAAACCCGAGTGGATCATGCCCTCCGTCCAGTCGAGGCCACCGCGAAGCCATTGACCGAGGCCGTTCTGTCACTCAGAATCGAACTTGTCGGAGGCAAACGTAGGCAAACGCAAGATCGAAGGGGCCCTGATGAGCGGAGCACGACCCGGTCCTTCGCGACCACCAGTGCGGCTACGCCCCGTTCCGCCCTTCGACCCGCCCTACGTGGACGAGAGCGACGGGTCGTACTGGCCGGGGCCGACCGACGGTCAACTCGCCCTCGACCTGTTCGCCTCCACCCGGCCCAGCCCGGTCCGGCCGGCGGAGCGGCGAGCAGCCCTGCGCCCGGTGCCCAGCCGGTCCACCACCCACCCGGTCGCGTCGTTGCCGCCGTCGACCGCACCGGAAACCACCCGGGCCGCGCACCGCTTCGTCGGCACCTGCCTGGAGGTGGTCAACGGCTACCGTTCGCCGACCCAGGTGCGAGCGCTGCTCGACCCGACCCGAGCGGGCGACCTGCTGACCGAGCTCGCCCGCGCATCCGGCCGGGCCGGGACATCCCGCCGCCGTAGCGGCCGGCCACTGGTCCGGCTGCTACGCCTGCGGGTCTGTGAGCCCCGGGAGACCGCAGTGGAGGCGGCAGCCGTCCTCACCGGCACGGGCGGCCGAAGTTGGGCGATGGCCCTGCGCCTCGAACATCGCCGGGGCCGCTGGCTCTGTGTCGCCCTGCACGTGCTCTGACCCGCCTGCGCCGGTCGGTCGCGAGGCTCACAAGAACACCGACGGGTCCCGGCCTGGTCGGCCGGGACCCGTCGGTCAGACGCTGTCGGTGCAGCTGCTTTTGGTCAGTTGCCGCCGTTGGGCGCGCCGTGGCAGCGCTTGTACTTGCGGCCCGAGCCACACGGGCACGGTGCGTTGCGGGACGGGCCGTTGCTCGCCTCCGCCTGGTTCGGTGCCGGCCGACGGGCAGCAGCCGACGGAACAGCCGGGCCACGCAGCCCGGATGCCGGCCGCTGCGGCGCGGACGGCGCGCTCCGCCCCGGTGCCGCCGGAGCACCCGGAGCCGGTCGGCCCACACCGAGCGCCGGAGCCTGCTGTTCTGCCTGCTCCACGGCGACCGCGCCCGGGCTGGCCTCACCGTCGATGGTGGGGGCGGAGTATTGCAGGCCCTGCCGCCGCGGTGCCTGGTTGAGGCCCTTGGCCCGGATCTCCACCGGCTTGTCGAGCAGGGTGACCTCGTCGGCCCCCTCCTCGGGCTCCGGTTCGGTCACCTGGACGTCGACGTTGTAGAGGAAACCGACTGTCTCCTCCTTGATGCCCTCCATCATGGTGGCGAACATGTCGAAGCCCTCGCGCTGGTATTCCACCACCGGGTCGCGCTGGGCGTACGCCCGGAGGTTGATGCCCTCCTGGAGGTAGTCCATCTCGTAGAGGTGCTCGCGCCACTTGCGGTCGATGACCTGGAGCAGCACCATCCGCTCGAGCTGGCGCACCCCCTCGGTGCCGAGCTGCTCCTCACGCCGGTCGTACGCGGCGTTGGCGTCGTCCTTGAGACGGGCGACCAGGAAGTCGGCGTCCATGCCGGCCCGGGAGCCACCGGCCTCCTCTTCCAACTCCTCGATCGTCACGCCGACCGGGTAGAGCTGCTTGAGGCTGGACCAGAGCTGATCGAGGTCCCAGTCTTCGCCGTAGCCGTCGGAGGTGGCGCCCCGCACGTACGCCTCGACGGTGTCGTCGATCATGTTGCGGACCTGGTCGGAGAGGTCTTCACCGTTGAGCACCCGGAGCCGCTCGGCGTAGACGACCTGGCGCTGCTTGTTGAGCACCTCGTCGTACTTGAGCACGTTCTTGCGGATCTCGGCGTTCTGACCCTCGATCTGGGCCTGGGCGCTCTTGATCTGCCGGGTGACCATCTTCGACTCGATGGGCACGTCCTCCGGGATGTTGAAGCGCTCCATCACCGCCTCGACCGCTCCGGCCCGGAAGCGCCGCATCAGCTCGTCCTGAAGGGACAGGTAGAAACGGGACTCGCCCGGGTCGCCCTGCCGGCCGGCACGACCACGCAGCTGGTTGTCGATCCGCCGGGACTCGTGCCGCTCGGTGCCCAGCACGTAGAGGCCGCCGGCGGCCGAGACCTCTTCCGCCTCGGCGTCGCAGGCCTGCTTCCAGGTCGGAAGGACCTCCTCCATCGCCTTGGCGTACTCTTCCTCGTTCTCCAGCGGGTCGAGGCCACGCTGGCGCAGCTCGTTCGCGGCGAGGAACTCGGCGTTGCCGCCGAGCAGGATGTCGGTGCCGCGGCCGGCCATGTTGGTCGCCACGGTGACCGCGCCCTTACGCCCGGCCTGGGCGACGATCTCGGCCTCCCGGGCGTGGAACTTGGCGTTCAGCACGTTGTGCGGGATGCCACGGCGCCGCAGCAGCTGGGAGAGGATCTCGGAGTTTTCCACCGAGACGGTGCCCACCAGCACCGGCTGGCCCATCTGGTGCCGCTCGGCGATGTCCTCGATGACGGCGTTGAACTTGGCCTTCTCGGTCTTGTAGATGACGTCCGGCCGGTCCTCGCGAACCATCGGGCGGTGGGTCGGAATGGTCACGACGCCGACCTTGTAGACCTTGTTGAACTCGCTCGCCTCGGTCTGCGCCGTACCGGTCATCCCGGACAGCTTCTCGTAGAGGCGGAAGTAGTTCTGGAGGGTGATGGTGGCCAGGGTCTGGTTCTCCTGCTTGATCTCCACCCCCTCCTTGGCCTCGATCGCCTGGTGCATGCCCTCGTTGTAGCGACGGCCGTGCAGGATGCGACCGGTGAACTCGTCGACGATCAGGACCTCACCGTCGCTGACGATGTAGTCCTTGTCGCGCTTGTAGAGCTCCTTGGCCTTGATGGCGTTGTTGAGGTAGCCGACCAGCGGGGTGTTCACCGACTCGTACAGGTTGTCGATGCCGAGCCGGTCCTCGACCTTGGCGACACCCCGCTCGGTCACCGCGATGGTGCGCTTGGAGTGGTCGACCTCGTAGTCGCCCTCGCCGTCGGTGCCGGCCTGGAGCCGGGCCACCACGCCGGCGAACTCGCCGTACCAGCGGGCGGAGTGCTCGGCCGGGCCGGAGATGATCAGCGGGGTGCGGGCCTCGTCGATCAGGATGGAGTCGACCTCGTCGACCACCGCGAAGTTGTGCCCGCGCTGCACCAGCTCTTCCTTCGACCAGGCCATGTTGTCGCGCAGGTAGTCGAAGCCGAACTCGTTGTTGGTGCCGTAGGTGATGTCGCACTCGTAGGCGGCCTTGTGCTCACTTGCCGGCCGGTTGGGCAGCACCACGCCGACGGTCAGCCCGAGGAACTCGTGCACCCGGCCCATCCACGCCGCGTCACGCTGGGCGAGGTAGTCGTTGACCGTGATCACGTGGACGCCCTTGCCGGAGAGCGCGTTGAGGTAGACGGCCATGACCGAGGTCAGCGTCTTGCCCTCACCGGTCTTCATTTCGGCGATGTTGCCGAAGTGAAGCGCCGCGCCGCCCATCACCTGGACGTCGTACGGGCGCTGGCCGAGCACCCTGGCGGACGCCTCACGGGCAACCGCGAACGCCTCCGGCAGCAGGTCGTCGAGGGTCTCACCCTCGTCGAGCCGCTCCCGGAACTGTTCGGTCATGCCGGCCAGTTCCTCGTCGGTGAGGTTGACGTAGTCGTCCTCGATCGAGCTGACGGCATTGGCGATCGCCTTGAGGCGGCGCACCATGCGGCCCTCGCCCGCGTTAAGGACCTTTTCCAGAATCGACACGGATCAACGCTCCCCTAGACAGTCTCGAACCATCGTAGGCGCTTCATCGGCGCGATGGTCACTGGTGGCGGTGCTCGACCCCGCCGAACCCGACATAACTCGCGTCCTGCACACGCCCCAAACGTTATCCGGTTACGCCGTCGGCGAACGCTGCGGCAGGATGCACGGGTGGAGCTCGTGGAGATCATCGAGGACGGCGTGCTGCTGCGACCCTGGCGAGAGACGGATGCCGAGGCCGTGCACCGAGCCTGCCAGGACCCGGACATTCAGCGTTGGACCACCGTACCGCGCCCGTACCGGCCGGAACACGCCCACGGATTTGTCACCGAGATGAGCCGGAAGGCCTGGGCCGAGGGCACCGGGGCACCGTTCGCGGTCTGCGACCCGGACACCGGGGAGCTGCTGGGTTCCAGCGGGCTCACCTCGATCGGCGAGGACGGCACCGGTGAGATCGGCTACTGGACGGCACCCTGGGCGCGTGGTCGAGGCGTGATGGTCCGGGCCACCCGGGCGGTGGCCCGCTGGTCCTTCGGCACCCTCGGGCTTCGCCGGCTCATCTGGCAGGCCGAGGTGGGCAACCACGCCTCCCGGCTGGTGGCCCTCCGGGCCGGTTTCCGGATCGACGGCAGGTTGCGGCTGGCCGACCCGGCGCTGCTGCCCGGAAGCGCGGACGGCTGGATCGGCTCGCTGCTGCCCGGCGAGGTGCCGGCCGCCGGGTCGGCCGGTCCGGCCGGGCCGGGCACCCTCGCCGCCCGTCGGGCCGCCGTCTTCGGCCGCCCGCAGCCCGTTCTGTTCGCCGAGACCGGGGCCGGCGAGCTGCGGCTACGGCCCATGGAGGAGAAGGACCTGGACGCGGTGGTGCAGACCTGCCGGGACCCGGAGACCATCCGCTGGACGACGGTGCCGGACCCGTACGACCGGGCCGACGCGGAGGGCTACCAGGCGTACGGCCGCGACTCCTGGGCTCGGGGGGACGCCGCCTGCTTCATGATCGCCGACGCCGACGACCGGTACGTGGGGACGCTCGACCTGCGGCTCTCCCCCACCGACCCGCTGGTGGCCGACACCGGATTCATGACCGCGCCGGCGGCCCGGGGCCGGGGCTACCTGCCCGCCGCGCTGGTCGCGCTCAGCGCCTGGGGCTTCAGCACGTTGGGCCTGGCGCGGATCGAGTGGAGGGCGAACGTGGGCAACACCGCCTCCCGGCGAGCGGCGGAGAAGGCGGGCTTCCTGGTCGAGGGGACGGCCCGGGGTGGCGTGCAGCACCGGGGCGAGCGGGTGGACGTGTGGGTCGGTGCGCTCCTCGCGAAGGATCTGGGATGAGTCTGCGGCCGGTCGTCGAGGCGCACGGGGTGCGGCTGCGCCCCTTCCGCCCGGAGGACAGCGCCGACGTGGTCGACGGCTGCGCGGACCCGCTGACCCAACGGTTCGTGTCGAACCTCCCGACGCCGTACACCGAGGCCGACGCCCGCTGGTGGATCGACGTCGGCGCCCCGGCGGCCTGGACCGGCGGCGGCACGGCGTACGCCGTCGCGGACCCCGCGACCGATCGGCTGCTCGGCGCGGTGGGGCTGAACAACCCGGTGCCCGCCCGCGGTCAGCTGGAGATCGGCTACTGGATGCGGCCGGCGGCCCGCGGTCGCGGGCTGGCCACCGCGGCGACCCGCGTGCTGAGCGAGCACGCGTTCGCCGCCGGGGCAGCCCGGCTGGAACTGCTCACCGAACCGGAGAACGGTCCGAGCCAACGGGTCGCGCTGGCCGCCGGCTTCCGCTACGAGGGTCTGCGCCGGTCGGCCGGTGCGTCCCGCGACGCGGGCCGGCACGATCTGCTGGCCTGGGTACGCGTCACCGGTGATCCGCCCGGCCCGACCGCCCGGCTGCTGCCCGACCTGCCCGGCGGGGTGCTCACCGACCAGGTGGTGGCGCTGCGCCCCCTCGCGCCGGACGACGCGGCGCTGATGTACCGGTTGCACAGCCGACCCGAGGTGGTGGCGAACCAGGCGCCGCCGGTGCCGCCGACCCGCGAGGCGGTCGAGCGGCGTTGTCGTCTCGCGCAGAGCGGCTGGCTGACCGGCGAGATCGCCAGGCTGATGATCACTGACGTGACCAGCGGCGAGCCCGTGGGTAGTTGCGGCTTGTCGTACACCGACGTGGCCGCCGGCGAGGCATCGGTCGGCTACGCGTTGCTGCCGGAGTGGCGCGGCCGGGGGTACGCGACGCGGGCGGTCCGGTTGCTCGCGGGCTGGGCGTTCGGCTCGGTCGGTATCGCCCGGCTGTCGGCCGGAACGGTGCCGGACAACGCCGCGTCGCACCGGGTGCTGGAGCGGGTCGGTTTTCGGCGCGAGGCAGTTCAGCGCGGGCGACTGCCCGGACTGGCCGGCGCCCGCCTGGACGACCTGACCTTCGCGTTGCTGCCCGCCGACCTCCGCTGACCGGTGTCGCGGGGTTGTGGTGGGGGCACCCCACCGCAACCCCACGAGCTGCCGGTCAGGTGGCGAGAGAGATGATGCCGTAGTCGTACGCGTGGCGCCGGTAGACGACGCTGGGGCGGCCGGACTCCTTGTCCTGGAAAAGGTAGAAGTCGTGGCCGACCAGTTCCATCTCGAACAACGCGTCGTCGATGGTCATCGGCTCCGCCGGGTGCACCTTCTCCCGGGCGATGTGCCACGGCTGGTCGTCGTGCTCCTCTTCGACCCGTTCGGCAACGGCGGTGCCGGCGCGGGCGCCATCGCTCGCCGCGCTCAGCGCGTTGGGCACCAGGTCCGCGACCGGCAGGCCAGCGGTGGCCTCGGCGACGGAGATCGGCGCGTGCCGACCCCGGTGTACGCGGCGGCGGTCGGCCGCGCGGCGCAGCCGGGTGTCGAGCTTCGCGATGGCCGCGTCGAGCGCGCTGTAGAAGTCGTTCGTGCAGGCTTCGGCCCGCATGACCGGGCCCCGGGAAACGCAGGTGATCTCCACCCGCTGGCAGTGGTCGGCCTGGCGCGGATTGCGCTCGTGAAACAGCTCGACATCAACGCGAATAAGTTTGTGGTCGTAGCGTTCGATCTTCGCGAGTTTCTCGGCTACGTGTACCCGGTAATGGTCCGGCACTTCGACGTTTCGGCCCTTGACCACGATGTCCACGTGACCTCCCTTTTTCGGACGGTCTTCGATCCGGTTGCCCGGCCGCGCGCCGTGGGGAGACCCGCTGGCGTCGACCGGTTGGTACGGCTACGCCTCCTCTCACCGCCGAGGGTGGTGGGAACGACCTCCTACCCCCGACAGCGAAACGCTAACTCTTGTTTGCCCGGCAGTCACCCCATGTTGCCGAGACGACCCAGGATTTTTCGCAGCTCATACACCAACGGGTGAAACGGAAACACTATGGGTTACGACTGGTGCCTTTTCTCGGTCGCCGCGAGCACCGCCGCAACACCCGGTGCCCATCCTGTAGCGGTCAGCACCCGGCTCGCGGCGGCGAGGGTCACGCCGGTGGTGACGATGTCGTCGAGCAGCACCACGACCGGTGCCGCGGCCCCGGCACGACCCCGGAGCGGCCCCATCGGGCGGGGCTGGAAGGCCGCCTCGGCCGCCGCCGCGCGCCCGGCGCTGTCCAGGGTGACCGAGTCGGGCCGGGGTGACGCCCGCAGCGGACGGTGCACCCGCACCGCCCAACCGCTCCGGTTGAGCCGGGCCGCGCAGTGCCGGGCCAGCCGGTCGAGGTGGTCCCCGTAGCGGGATCGGGCCGCCGCCGCGGTGTCCGGGACCGGAACCAACGCCAGCGGACGGGCCCCACCGACGGCCGCCGCGACGACCTCGGCGAGCAGCGCGCCGAGCGGACGAGCAAGCCCGTGTCGGCCGTGTTCCTTGTACGCCAGCAGGGCCTCGCGCAGCGGACCCGCGTACGGGCCGAGGGCGACGCAGGACGGCAGGCCCGGCGGGGCGGGGGTGGGGCGGACCGCCCGTGGCCGCAATGCACCCAGCGCCACGACACAGGCTGGGCAGACCCCGTGCCGCAGGCCGGGTCGGCGCTCCCGACAACCGGCGCAGTCGGCGGGCAGCACCAGGTCGGCGAGGTCCGCCCAGAGCCCGCTCACCGTGTCAGTAGAGGAAGAACGGCGCCGACGGGTTGCTCGGCCGGACACCGGTCGGCACCGGGGCGATGTCGCGTACCCGGCCGGGCTCGATCCGTTCGAACGGGCTGCTGCGGTAGGCCACCCCGTTCGCCTCGTACATGTACGCCCCGCCGGGCGTCCGCACACTGCGGTTGGTCGGGTACGCGGTCAGGTGGGTGACCTTGGCGCCGAGGTCGGTCCGCAACGGTGTCTCCAAGGCGCCGTCGACACTGATCTCGTAGATCGCCGGCTGGCCGACCGACCCCGCCACCACCAGCTGGTCCTCCCTGCCCCAGTCGACAGCCGTCGGGTTCGTCAGCGAGGTGACCAGCTCTCGGGGCGGGCCGATGGAGGCCCCGCCGCCGTCGAGGTTGACCGCGGCGACGTAGAGACGGCCGCCGACGATCAGCGCCACCCGCTGGCCGTCCAACCCGGCGGCCACCGCGGTGACCGCGCCGGAGGGCAGGTTGAGCGGCACCGGATACATCCGGGCCGCCTCGTCGAACCGGTAGAGCTGCCCGTCGGCCACGACGAGGCCGCGGCTGGGGCGGTTGTCGACCGTACGCAGCCAGACCGGTCGGCCGATCGAGGAGTATTCGGCGCCGCTGCGGCTGACCACGGAGACCGGGTCGGCACCCGTGCCCACGGCGAGTCGGTACCGGTTCTTGCCGCTGCTGGCGACCACCATCGCGGCGAGGATCCGGCGGTCCTTGGCCAGCCCGAGGCTGGCGGAGACGACGTTACGGTTGGCCTCGGGTGTCAACGGCACCGTGCCGCTGGGCTCGCCGTCGAAGTCGAGTGGGTGGATCGCGCCGTCGTACACGCCGAACCGCTGCGGGCTGGTGGCATACGGGTAGAGCACCCGGGCGTCTCGTCGCTCGCCCAGGTCCACCACGGGCTGCGCGTTGTTGCGGATCTTCAACTCCAGCTGACCGGTCAAGTCGCCCAGCGACCAGGCGATCTGCGTGATCAACTGATCGATCCCGCTCTGGTCGTCGCCGGACATGTCCAGGTTGACCTCCCACCGACCGTTGCCGCCGGTGGCGTTGTTGATCAGCTCGGTGCGGTCGGGCAGCCCGACGACTCCCGGGCGCAACCAGTCGGAGGGGCCACCGACCAGCCACTTCACCACCTCGTTGACCTGCCGCTCGACCGGCACCGCCTGCGGTCGGTAGCGCTGGTCGGGCACCAGGCGGCTGCGGTCCGAACTCCAGAAGTAGATCGTCTCGTCCTGGTAGTACTCCCGAAGGGCGGTGTCGCTGAGCAGCAGCACGTTGGGCGGGTTGATGACGTAGAGGCCGGCCCGGTCATCGTTGACGCCGCCGTTGAAGGACGCGCTGCGCAGGCCGAACTCGTACTCCGTCTCGGTCGCCACCGGTGGGGCCAGGATGCCGTTGGTCCGCAGCACCCCGATCTGCTGCACGGTGATCTTGACGGTCGTGGTCGAGTCGCTGTTGAGGGTGTAGACCGCCTCGCGCAGCCGGACCACGTTCAGCGCGACCTCGCTGCCCTTCTTGTCCTGCAGGCGAGTCTTGTCCTCCGGGGCGATGAACGCCTTGACCCGCTCGTACGCCCGATCCGGCTCGCCGGCGGCGGCGGACAGGAAGTTGCGGACGAACGTCTCGTTGACGCTGCCGCTGGCCGTGCGCGTCGGTGGCTCACTGCCCCGGCTGATCACACCGGCCTCGGTCGCGGCGCTGCCCTTGCCGTCCACCCGCACGTCGGATGCCGCCGGAATGCCACAGCCGGCGCCCAGCAGCACCATCACGCCGAGGGTTCCGAGCAGAGTCGGCCGTCTCACGAGCGCACCTCCGTCCGCTGCCCGTCCCCGGCCGGAGCCGGACCGATCGCCAGTGCCCCGCCGGTGCCGGGACCGATGGCCAGTGGCCCACCGTCGCGGGGGCCGCCGAACGGCAGGGCGGCGTCGGCCGGCACCAGCCGCAGCGGTGAGGTGGTCAGCCGATCGCCAGCACGGGCCGGCAGGGTGAGTCGGAACTGCGCGCCCTGCCCGGGAGCACCCCACGCCTCCAGCCAGCCGCCGTGCAGCCGTGCGTCCTCCAGGCTGATCGACAGGCCCAGCCCGGTGCCCCCGGTCTGCCGGGCCCGCGATGGGTCCGCCCGCCAGAACCGGTTGAACACCAGCTTCTCCTCGCCGACCTTCAGCCCCACGCCGTGGTCGCGGACCGTGATCGCCACGGCGGTCTCGTCGATACCGAGGGTGATCAGCACCGGGCGGGCCTCACCGTGCTCGACGGCGTTGCCGACCAGGTTGCGCAACACCCGCTCGACCCGGCGCGGGTCGACCTCGGCGATGACCGGCGTGCCCGGCAGGTCGAGTTCGATCGGTACGCCCACCCGCTCGGCCAGGCCCGCCAGCCGGTCGACCACCCGGTGCACCACCGGCACCAGGTCGGTCGGCTCGGAATCCAGCATGGCGAAGCCCGCGTCGAACCGACTGATCTCCAGCAGGTCGGTCAGCAGCTCCTCGAAGCGGTCCAACTCGGCCTGGAGCAGCTCGGCGCTGCGGGCTACGGCGGGGTCGAACTCGTCGCGCTCAGCGAAGATCAGGTCGGCGGCCATCCGCACCGTGGTCAGCGGGGTACGCAGCTCGTGGGAGACGTCCGAGGTGAAGCGGCGCTGCAACCGGGACATCTCTTCCAGGCGCAGGATCTGCCGTTGCAGGTTGGTGGCCATCTGGTTGAACGACGCGGCGAGCAGGGCCAGGTCGTCCTCGCCGTTGACCACCATCCGCTGGTCGAGCAGGCCCGCGGAGAGCCGCTGGGCGGTTCGTGCGGCGACCCGGACCGGGTTGACCACCAGCCGGGTGACAAGCGCCGCGAGCAACCCGAGCAGGATCACCAGCGCGACCCCGGTGGCCACCACCGTGGCGCGGGCGTCGGCGGCGGTGACGTCCTGCCGGCCCAGCGGGACCAGGTAGTAGAGCTCGATCTGGCCGAAGCGGGTGGGCACCGGCGAGCCGTAGACAAGGTATTTGGTGGTCTCGCCGGTGAGTCGCCCGGTGCGGATCTGACTCGCCACCTTGCCGTCGGCGATCGCGGCCCGCAGCTCGGGGCTGATCAGCGGCTGCACGTTCGCCGACGGGGAGGTGCGCGTCTGGATGTCGTTGGGATAGTCGTCGGCGGTGATCGCCACCACCACGCCGCTGGTCTGCTGGGGGTCGCCGCCGGCAAGGTAGTTGACGGTGCCGTCGATGGTCTCCTGGAGCTGCGCCTCCTGCGGCTGGCCGTAGAAGGAGACCTGCTTGGCCGCGTAGCTGGCGCCGGTTGTCACCCGCTGCCGGACGTCGCTGCGCGCGCTGTCGAGCAGAATGGTGGTGATCTTGTCAGCGATCAGGAACGCGAACCCGCCGACCAGGAGGCTGGACGCGACCAGCGTGATGGTCACGACCCGAACCTGGAGCGAGCGACGCCAGGTCTGGTGTGCCCGACCCACCGCACGAGCGACCCGACCGCTCACCGCACGCCAGAGCTCCCCGCCGGCGCTGGGCCGGCGGGCTGCCGTACTCGGGGAGGGTGGGGGCGGCGAGGTCGACACAGTGCGACCAGGCTATCCGGTCCCCGCCTTGTAACCCACGCCCCGCACGGTGAGGATGATTTCCGGTCGCTCCGGGTCTGGTTCGATCTTGGCCCGCAACCGCTGGACGTGCACGTTGACCAGACGGGTGTCGGCCGCGTGCCGGTAGCCCCAGACCTGTTCGAGCAGCACCTCGCGGGTGAAGACCTGACGTGGCTTGCGGGCGAGCGCGACCAGCAGGTCGAACTCCAGCGGCGTCAGCTTCACCTCCTCGTCGTTGCGACTCACCGTGTGCGCGGGCACGTCGATGGTGATCTGGTTGTCCGGCGGCCCGATGGTGAGCATCTCCGGGGCCACGTCCTCGCCTCGGCGCAGTCGGGCCCGCATCCGGGCCACCAGCTCCTTGGGCTTGAACGGCTTGACCACGTAGTCGTCGGCGCCGGATTCCAGGCCGAGCACGACGTCGACGGTGTCGCTCTTGGCCGTCAGCATGACGATGGGCACGCCGGACTCCGCCCGAATCGACCTGGCGACGTCGATCCCGCTCATGCCGGGAAGCATCAGGTCAAGCAGCACTATGTCGGGACGACTGTCGCGAAAAGCGGCCAACGCCCGCTCGCCGTCCGCCACAAAAGAGGGCAGGAAACCCTCACTGCGCAGCACGATGCCGAGCATCTCGGCGAGCGCGGGGTCATCGTCGACCACCAGTACGCGGGCTCTCATGGGATTAATATTGCATCCTCATTCAGTTCGGTGGGACCGGCGTCCGCCGGTAACGCTCAGCGCCGCCGTCAAACCGGGTGCCAGCAGTCCGCGGCGGCGGCGCCACGTGCTGCGGTGCCTGGGCGCACGGATGGCCGCGGGCCAGGCTGCCACCATGATCCCCCTTTGGCGGCGCCCGGCGCCACCGCAAGCCGGACCGATCCGGCTGTCGCCATCCGGACGACGGTCAGCCGAACAGCCCACTCCCCCAGTGTTCCCCGCCGTCGCGTACCCCGGGCGGGCAGGCGAACACCCCGCTGGAGACGTGTCGCAGGTACTCGTTCATCACGTCGTGCCGGGCCAGCTGCGTCTGGATCGGCACGAACTGACGGCGTGGATCACGCTGGTAGGCGATGAAGAAGAGGCCCGCGTCGAGCCGGCCGAGGCCGTCCGAGCCGTCGACGAAGTTGTAACCCCGGCGGAGCAGTTGGGCCCCGCCGTTCCGGCTCGGGTGGGCCAGCGTGACATGGGCGTGCTCGGCGATCACCGGCTTCCCGTCCGCGCCACGGGCGGCGAAGTCGGGCTCGTCGAACTCGTCGCCGCGACCCAACGGCGCGCCGCTGCCCTTGGCCCGGCCGACGATCTCCTCCTGCTCGGCGAGGGAGGTCCGGTCCCAGGTCTCCACCAGCATTCGGATCTTGCGGGTCACCAGGTACGAGCCGCCGGCCATCCAGTCCGGCCCGTCGCCCGGCTGCACCCACAACTGGTCGCGCAGCAGGTCGGTGTCCTCGGCCTTGAGGTTGGCCGTGCCGTCCTTGAACCCGAAGAGGTTGCGTGCGGTGGCCTGCTCCCGCGTGGTCGACGAGGTACGACCGAAGCCGAGCTGCGACCAGCGGACGCTCACCACGCCCATGCCCAGCCGGGCCAGGTTACGGATCGCGTGCACCGCCACCTGCGGGTCGTTGGAGCAGGCCTGGACGCAGAGGTCGCCGCCGGAGAGCTGCGGCTGCAACGCGTCGCCAGGAAACTTCGGCAGCTCGGCGAGGGCGGCAGGACGACGCTCGGCGAGACCGAAGCGGTCCCGTCCGTCGGCGTCGCGGAACAGCGTCGGCCCGAAACCGATGGTGAGGGTGAGCTGCGAGGGAGGCAGGCCGAGCGCCTCGCCGGTGTCGTCCGGTGGGGCCTCCGGCATCCCGCCGACCGCACCCAGCACCCCGGCGTCGCGCCCCGCCGTCATCCGGGCGGCGGCGGCCGTCCACTCCTCCAGCAGTTCGACGAGTCGGGCCCGGTCCTTGGTGATCACGTCGAAGGCCACGAAGTGCAGCCGGTCCTGCGCCGGGGTGACGATGCCGGCCTGGTGCTCTCCGTGGAACGGCACAGCCCCGGCCGGGTGGTCGCTCGCCGCGGCCGGGCCATGGGAGCCGTTCAGCAGCGCCCCCGCGCCGGCCGCCACTCCGGCGACCCCCGCCACCCCGGCGCCAGCCAGGGTGATCGCCCGGCGCCGGGTGAACCTGCTTCCGCTCATCGACTCGACTCTTTCTGCCAGGTGGTCACTTCGCGACGGCCGCGGCGACCTTGCTGATCGGCTCGGCGAGCGCGTTGATCCCGTCGGAGAGCTCCTTGAGCTCGGCCTTGCTCAGCGCGGTGTGCAGCTTCCACCCGTCGCCGTCGCGGTGCTTGCCGAGCAGGCCCTCGACGTTCGTGAACTCGGCGTCCAGCTGACTCACCAGCTCCGGCGAGCGCTGCTGCAACGCGGGCCGCAGGGCGGACACGGCGGCCTTGGAACCTTCGAGGTTGGCGGCGAAGTCCCACAGGTCGGTGTGCGAGTAGCGGTCCTCCTCGCCGGTGATCTTGCCGCTGGCCACCTCGTCGAGCAGTTCCTTGGCACCGTTGGCGAGCTGGAGCGGGGAGAGCTTCTCGGCGTTCGCCTTGGCCACGATCTCCTTGACATCCACCAGCAGGCGGTCGGCGATCGGGCCGTCCTTGGAGATGTCGCCGGACTGCCAGAGGTCCTTCTCGATCCGGTGGAAGCCGGTGAACTCCATCCCCTCCTCGAGGACCTCCTCGCGGCCGTCGATCTTGGGGTCGAGGTCACCGAAGATCTCAGCGACCGGCTCGATCCGCTCCCAGTAGGTGCGGGCGACCGGGTAGAGCGCCTTGGACTTCGCCACATCGCCGGCCTTGACCGCGCCGACGAACTCCTCGGTCTTGTCCAACAGCGCGCTGGTCTGGCTCTTCACGTACCGCTGGTAGTTGTCCGTGGCGTCACCCAGCGCGGCGTCGGCGGTGAGCGGCTGCGCCGACCCGCTGACCTTGAGCGCGCCCCGGATGCCCTTGCCGCTCATCCCCGGCTTGCAGGCCGTCTGATACGTGCCGGCCGGCAACTCCACGTGCAGCTCGCGGCTCAGCCCAGGGGCGATGTTCTCCACCTCGCCCATCACCCGGTCGCCGTCGGCGTACACGTAGAACTCGGTCACCTTCGCACCCGAATTGGTGATCTTGAAGGTGGCGGTGCCGGCGCCCAGGTCGGTCGAGCCGACCTCACAGGCGGTGTCGCTGGCCTTGACCACGATCGGTCCGCCGGACCCGGCCGAGTCGCCCTTGTCGGAGTCGGAGCAGGCGGCCAGACCGGCCGTGGCCAGCACGCCGGCGGCGGCCAGCGCGAAGAACTGGGTGGTACGCATCGAAGCTGTCTCTCCTCGTGGGTCAGGCACGCTGCGGCGCGGACGCCGCCTCGGCCTCGGCGCCGGTGTCAGCCCCGCGCTCGGTGACGGTGGTGGTGGTCGCGGTGGGTGCCGGCTTACGCCGGGCCGGTCGCAGGAAGAGCAGGAGCACCGGTACGGCGTACGCGACCCAGGCGATCGTCTCCAGCACTGTGGGCGCGGGGGTCACGTTGAACATGCCGGCGAGCAGGGCCGCGTACCAGGTGCTCGGGTCGAGCACGCTGGTGATGTCGAAAGCCAGGTCGTTCAGGCCGGGCAGGACGCCGGCCTCCTGGAAGTCGTGCACGCCGTACTTGAGGATGCCGGCGGCGACCAGGATCAGCAGCGCGCCGGTCCAGGTGAAGAACTTGCTGAGGTTGATCCGCAGGGCGCTGGCGTAGAGCAGCACGCCGAGGACCACGGCGGTGACGATCCCGCCGATCAACGCGAGCAGCGGGCCGCTGTCGCCGGCCGCACCCTGGGCGGCCGAGTAGAAGATCAGCGCCGTCTCCAGACCCTCGCGGATCACCGCGAGGAACGCCATCCCGGCGACGGCGAGGGACCCGACGGCCAGCGCCTCGGTGAGCTTGCCCCGCAGTTCGCCGGCGATGGTCCGGGCGGCCCGGCGCATCCAGAAGATCATCCAGGTCACGAAGACCACGGCGGCGACCGAGGTGATCGCCTCGAACAACTCACGATCCTCGGATCGGGACAGCAGCGAGGTCGACGTGTACTCGATCAGCCAGCCGAAGAGCACCGAGAGCGCCACGGCCAGGCCAACGCCCGCCCACACCTGCGGCAGCCGATCCCGGCGCTGCGACTTCACCAGGAAGGCGACCAGGATGCTGACCACCAGGGTGGCTTCCAGCCCTTCCCGCAGACCGATCAGGTAGGTGGCGAACATCCGAGCTCCGAGTAGGTTAGGCACGCCTTGGTTGACTTAGGGCAGGCATACCTTCCTCCTGGTCAGCGTCGTCGTCAAGTCGTTCACGACAAGCTCACCCTGTCTACGGCGAACTCCACTGTGCGAAGATCGCGCCGTGAGGGGATTCCTGCCGTGGTTGACGGTCCTGGCCGTGGTGCTGCTGCTCAGCGCACTACGCCTACGGGCACTGGCCACCCTCGTCTCGCTCGGCTGGCTGGCCTGGTGCATCTGGACCTGGTTCCGCCCCACCCGCCGCACCTGACCAAGCCCCGACCCCGCGTTCCGCTCCCCGCGATCTTGCACTTTCTGCGGCGACATATCGCGCCTAAAGCCGCGAAGTTCCAACCGAAACTGCAAGATCGCGGGGAGCGCAGGGCAGATCGCGGGAGCGCAGGGGCAGGGCGGAGACGACGGACCGGGCCGGCTGCGAACAGCCGACCCGGTCCAGAGGTGTCGATCAGTAGCGGTAGTGATCGGGCTTGAACGGACCCTCCGTGGAGACGCCGAGGTAGGCGGCCTGCTCCTTGGTCAGCGTGCTCAGCTTGGCGCCGAGTGCGCCGAGGTGCAGTCGGGCCACCTTCTCGTCCAGGTGCTTGGGCAGCACGTAGACGCCGATCGGGTACTCCTCGGTCTTGGTGAAGAGCTCGATCTGGGCGATCGTCTGGTTGGCGAACGAGTTCGACATGACGAAGCTCGGGTGCCCGGTCGCGTTGCCCAGGTTCAGCAGGCGGCCCTCGGAGAGCACGATGATGGCGTGCCCGTCGGCGAAGCGCCACAGGTCGACCTGCGGCTTGATGTTGATCCGCTCGACGTCGGACCGCTTGGCCAGCCCGGCCATGTCGATCTCGTTGTCGAAGTGGCCGATGTTGCCGACGATGGCCTGGTGCTTCATCCGGGCCATGTGCTCGTTGGTGATGACGTCGAAGCAGCCGGTGGCGGTGATGAAGATGTCGGCCTGCTCGACAACGTCGTCCAGGGTGGCGACCTGGTAGCCGTCCATGGCGGCCTGCAACGCGCAGATCGGGTCCACCTCGGTCACCACGACCCGGGCGCCCTGGCCGCGCAGCGACTCGGCGCAGCCCTTGCCCACGTCGCCGTAGCCCATGACGACCGCCATCTTGCCGCCGATCAGCACGTCGGTGGCGCGGTTGATGCCGTCGATGAGCGAGTGCCGGCAGCCGTACTTGTTGTCGAACTTGCTCTTGGTCACCGAGTCGTTGACGTTGATGGCCGGGAAGAGCAGGGTGCCGGCCCGGTGCATCTCGTAGAGCCGGTGCACGCCGGTGGTGGTCTCCTCGGTCACGCCCTTGATGCCGCCGGAGATCCGGGTCCACCGCTGGCCGTCCTCGCCGAGCGAGCGGTGCAGCAGCTCGAGGATGACCGCGTACTCCTCGGAGTCGGCGGACTCGACGGGCGGGACCGCCCCGGCCCGCTCGAACTCGGTGCCCTTGTGTACGAGCAGGGTCGCGTCGCCGCCGTCGTCGAGGATCATGTTGGGGCCCTGCCCGTCCGGCCAGGCGAGCACCTGCTCGGTGCACCACCAGTACTCCGGAAGGGTCTCGCCCTTCCAGGCGTACACCGGAACCCCGGCCGGAGCCTCGGGGGTGCCGTCCGGGCCGACGACGATCGCCGCGGCGGCGTGGTCCTGGGTGGAGAAGATGTTGCAGGACGCCCAGCGCACCTGCGCGCCGAGCGCGACCAACGTCTCGATCAGGACGGCGGTCTGGATGGTCATGTGCAGGGAGCCGGTGATCCGCGCGCCGGCGAGCGGCTGCGCCTCGGCGAACTCGCGACGGATCGCCATCAGGCCGGGCATCTCGTGCTCGGCGAGCTGGATCTCTTTACGCCCGAACTCGGCGAGCGACAGATCCGCCACCTTGAAGTCGCCGTCGGCGAGCGTGCTCGGCCGGGCCTCGGACGGCGTGCCGCTGGCGGACGCCGGGAGGGTGCTGGTCATGAAAGCTCCTGTCGAACGATGTCTGCGCCGACCTTCCACCTTACGCGCGTCGGCGACGGGCATCAGGCACGGTCGGCGGACAGCGCACGGGGCGGTCGGTGATGGACGGACTTTCCCGCCCACGTCCCGCCCGCCCCGTGCATCCCCCCGGTTTGGTTCCCCCGCACGTTCTCGGACCGTCGTCGCGATAACGCTGCGTACTCATAGAGTCACACTCAGGCAGGATGACGTCAAGCTATTCCGGGAAAGTCGGACTTGTGTCGTTGGCTGGGGTCGGGGTCAGCGCAGCCCGGACGTCGCCACGAACGCCACACCGGCGCCGTCGATCCGCAGCGGCGCTTCCAACGCCGTACCGATCGCCGCCTCGCCGGAGGCCAGCGTCAACGCGCCGGCACCGTCGTCCACGGTGATCGCACCACCAGCGCAGAGCACCACCCGGGGCCCCGGCAGCGACAGTGTCACCGAGGGCACCGCCGCGTCGACCCGGACCCGGTGCAGCGCGAAGTCGTCCACCGGCACAGGCCAGCAGTCCACGCCCGGGCCGACCGGCTCCGCGGCCCGCACCGGATCGACGAGCACCTCGAAGCGCAGCACCCGCAACAACTCGTCGACGTCCACCCGCTTCGGGGTCAGGCCGCCGCGCAACACGTTGTCGCTGGCCGCCATGATCTCCACGCCGCAGCCACTCAGGTAGGCGTGCAGGTTGCCGGCGGGCATCCAGATCGCCTCCCCCGCCTCCAGCCGCAGGTGGTGCAACAGCAGGGCGACCAGCGCCCCCGGATCCCCCGGGTACGCCGTGGCCAGTCGGCGGGTCAGCTCCGCGTCCGGGCCGTCGGTCGGCGCCGCCACCACAGCGGCCAGCAGGTCGTGACGCTTGGCGACCGGCCAGCCGAGCAACGTCCGCACCGCCGTCCGCAACCCTGCCGGCCCGGACCGCAACGCGGCGACCACAGGCGCCAACTCCGGTACGCCGAACGCCGCGAGCGCCTCGGCCGACTCCGCCGGATCCCGGAAACCGCACAGCGCCTCGAACGGGGTGAGCGCGACGAGCAACTCCGGCTTGTGGTGCGGGTCGGAGTAGTTGCGCGGCCCCTCGGTGCGCCCCGCCTCCGCCGCGTAGCCAGCCTGCGCCTGCTCGGCGTCCGGGTGGGCCTGCAGGCTCAGCGGAGCGTCGGCCGCGAGCACCTTGAGCAGGAACGGCAGCCGGTTGCCGAACCGCTCGGACACCCGCTGGCCGAGCCACTGCCCAGGTTCGTCCCGTACCAGGTCACAGAGGCTCACCCGCAGGCCGGCACGATCCACGAGGGCCGGGGCGCCCGGGTGGGCCCCCAACCACAGCTCCGCCTCCGGGCCCGGGGGCGGGGGGCCGGCCCCGGCGGGGCGGGCGCGGGTGGGGGGCGCGCGCCGGGCGCGGTGTGGGGGGGGGGCGGGCCGGGG
>NZ_JBEZEH010000108.1:0-23408 GCF_040648775.1 Micromonospora sp. NPDC049089 | reverse complement strand
CCGCACCCCCGCCCGGGTGCGGCGCCGGCCGGGGATCAACTGGTCGTCGTACAGGAGACCAGCGGAACCGGGTTGCTGCCGTTCCACGAGCCGAGGAATCCGAACGTGGTGCTCGCGCCGGCGGCGAGGGTGCCGTTGTGGTTGACGTTACGTGCGGTGACGAGCGTGCCGTTGGTGCTGACCGTCGCGTTCCACGACGACGTGACCTGCTGACCGTTGCCGTAGTTCCAGCTCACGGACCAGCCCCGGGTCGGTGAACCGCCGGCGGTCACCTTGACGTCGGCCTGGAAGCCACCGGACCACTGGCCGGTTACCTGGTACGTCGCCGTGCAGGCACCGGCCGGCGGCGGGGTGCTCGGCGGCGGCGTGGTTGGCGGCGGCGTGGTTGGCGGGGGAGTGGTGGGCGGCGGGGTCGTCGGCGGGGGCGTGGTGGGTGGCGGGGTGGTCGACCCGCCGCCGAAGTCGACGTCGCTGCACAGGTAGTACGACTGGTCCAGGTGGCTGGCCTGCCAGACGGTGTAGACGATGTGCCGTCCGGTGCGTCCCGGCGCGCTCACCGGGATCTGGATCGAGACACCACCGGTGTCCGGGTTCCACTGGGAGGCCGGGGTGTTGCCGATCTGGCCGGCCAATTCCAGGTTGCCCCAGCCGAGCGGTTGGGTGGCGGAGTTGAAGCCCTGCTTGGTCACGTACACCCGGATGTAGTCGGCGCCGTGGCTGGCCTGGTCGAAGAAGCGGAGCCGGAAGTTGTTCGACACCGATGTGGTCTTCCAGGCGCCGACGGTGTCCAGCGCGTTGTAGCGGGGGCTCTGGGTGCGTCCGCCGCTGCACAGTTGGCCGTCGGGTACGGCGGCCTGGTGGTTACCGCCCACGCCCTCGCGGAACAGGCCGTTCCAGTTCCACATGGCGGCCGGGTCGGACTGCCAGGCCTGCCAGCACATCGGGTCCTCGGTGGCCATCCGAGGGTTCTGGAAGTCGGCGCCCCAACGTTGCCAACAGCTGTAGTTGCGCGACGCCGGGTCGACCACCGAACCGTGCGCCGAGGCGGGCTTGGTCAGGATGGTGGTCAGTGCGGCCGTCAACAGGAGCGCGGTGGCCGCCACGATGGCGAACAGCCAGAGCACGCGTCGTGATCGGGTGAGTGTGGACATGGAGCCCCCGGGGGGATGAGGTGGGACGTCGACACCCGGATCGCCGGGAGTTGCCCACTCCCGTGCCTGTCGCTGGCTCCCGCGACGGCTCTACCCGGCACCATGCCAGCTCGATAGTCAGCCGTCAATGGCATCGCGCCGCATCGGGGTGTGCGGGATGCCGTCCTCGACGTACTCGGGGCCGCTGACCGCGAAACCGTGCCGGGCGTAGAACGCGACCAGGTGCGACTGGGCCTCCAGCACGCAGGTCCGGTTGCCCACCACCTCCAGCGCCGCCGTCATCAGCCGGCCGGCGTGCCCACCGCCGCGCGCCGCCGGGGCCACCACGACCCGACCGATCCGGGCGACACCGTCCGGGTCGGCCAGAATCCGCAGGTACGCCAGCGGCGCGCCGCCGTCGGTGAGCCAGACGTGCCGGGTGCCCGGCTCGACGTCCCGCCCGTCCAGCTCCGGGTACGGGCAGTTCTGCTCCACAACGAACACGTCGATGCGCAGTTTGAGCAGGTCGTGAAGGGTGCGGGCGTTCAGGTCGGCGAAGGAGGCCGTCCGGAGTTCGGTCGTCTGCTGGGGCATCCACCGATGGTAGGTCGGACGGGTTCGCCGGGAATCCGCCCGGTCCGGTGCGAGGTGGGTGGCGGCGGTCGGGCGGGCGCGGTCAGGCCGGGCGGGCGCCCACGGCGTCGCGGACCTCTGCGCCCACCGCTCCCTCGACGGCGCGGGCGCAGTGTGCGCAGCAGAAAAAGCGGCCGTTGACCTCGACGCCGTGCCCGGAGATCTTGACCTGGCAGTGCTCGCAGATCGGTGCCATGCGGTGGATCGCGCACTCGAACGAGTCGAAGGTGTGCACGTCGCCGCTGACGGTGTGCACCTCGAACGCCATCCAGTAGTCGTTGCCGCAGACCTCGCAGGTTGCCACCGAAAACCTCCGTTAAATGGACAAGTGCCTACAGAATCCTCCAGATGGCACCGACGTAGGGGCGGAACGTCGACGCCCGACCGCGGCGGCGGCGTGTCGGCGTCGGCGTGTTGCCCGTTGTGCCTGGTGAACCGCCGCAACCCCCGGAGGATCACCGTGATCAAGCGCAACAGGCTCTTCGGCAACCAGACCCGGGTCACCTTCTGCCTGCCCCGCGATGTCCCGCCCGGCCCGGTGAGCGTCGTCGGCTCGTTCAACGGCTGGCAGCCCGGTCGACACGAGTTGGTGACCCGCCGCGACGGCACTCGGACGGTGACGGTGAAGCTTCCGCCGGGGGAGTACCGGTTCCGCTACCTCGGCACCGGTGGCGTCTGGTTGGACGACGAGTCGGCCGACGGGGTCGACGGCGGGGGCAGCCTGCTCCGGCTCTGAGAAGAAAACTGCCGTCATCGATGGATTTATCGATGAGAGTCTTTACTGTTAACAATGTTTAAATTACTTTGAGGGGCACCTCACCGCACCTGGAGAAGGAGCTGCCCCGATGCGTCGAAGAATTACCGTCCCGCTGGTGGCGGCGGGCGCTGTCGCCGCCACCCTCACCGTCGCCGCCCCCGCGCAGGCGCACGGCTACGTCTCCGCCCCACCGAGCCGGCAGGCGCTCTGCGCGCAGGGCCGGGTGCCCGACTGCGGGCAGATCAGGTACGAGCCGCAGAGCGTCGAAGGGCCCAAGGGCCTGCGCAGCTGCAACGCCGGAATCTCCCAGTTCGCCGTCCTCAACGACGACAGCCGGGGCTGGCCGGCCACCTCGGTGGGCACCTCGCTGACCTTCACCTGGGTGAACACCGCCCGGCACGCCACCAGCAACTGGGAGTACTGGATCGGCAACACCCGCGTCGGCGTGGTCAACGGCAACAACCAGCAGCCGGGCGCCACGGTGTCGCACAACGTCAACCTCGGCGGCTTCTCCGGCCGCCAGAAGATCCTCGCGGTGTGGAACATCTCCGACACGGCGAACGCCTTCTACTCCTGCATCGACGTGCAGATCGGTGGCGGCGGATCGAACCCGACCCCGACCCCGACCCCGACACCGACCCCGACCGCCACCCCACGGCCCACCCCGACCCCCACCCCGACCACTCCGCCCACCCAGGGCGGCACGTGGGCGACAGGCCGGGCGTACCAGGTCGGCGACCAGGTCACCTACGGCGGAGCCACGTACCGCTGCCGGCAGGCGCACACCGCGATCCCGGGCTGGGAGCCGCCGAACGTACCGGCGCTCTGGCTCCAGGTCTGACCGCACGGGTGCGGCCCCTGGTCGCACCCGTGTCGCCACTCTCGCGCGAACGGAGGCAACCGGCATGCCCCGCCGTACCCCGCTGGTCTTCCTCGTCGCGGCCCTGCTGCTCATCGGAGCCTGCGCCGGACCGCCCACGTCGAGCCCGTCGACCCTGCCGCAGCCGACACCCACGTCCCCGGCCGGCTCGGCGGCGGCCGGGTCCGCGGGTGCCGGGCCCCCGATCGGGGCGGACTCGATGAGCGGGATCGACGTGGTGTTCCTGAGCACCATGGTCGGACACAGCGAACGCACCCTGCAGATCGTCCGGCTGGCCCGGGACCGGGTACGCGACGACGCGCTGCGCACCCTGGCCGCCGCCGTCGAGGCGACCGAGGCCGACGAGCTGGCCGCCATGCGCGGCTGGCTGCCCACGGCCGGGCCGGGCGCCAGCGCGGCCGCACACCACCACGACGGGCACGGCGACGACGCCGCGCTCGACCGGCTGCGGACCGCGCCGGACGCGGACGTCGACCGCGTGCTGCGCGAGGTGCTCGCCGACCACCAGCGATCGGCTGCCGACCTGGCCAGATCCCAGGTCGGTGTCGGCCGCAACGAGCAGGTCCGCGACCTGGCCCGCCGGATCGAGCAGTCCCGGACCGCCGAGGTCGAACTGCTCAGGGTGACGCCCTGAGCGGCTCCTCGCTCAGCGGGGTTCCAGCTTGATGGAGACCGAGTTGACGCAGTGCCGGGTGTCCTTCGGGGTGAAGCCCTCGCCGTGGAAGACGTGCCCGAGGTGACTGTCGCAGCGGGCGCAGCGGATCTCCGTACGGGCCATGCCGAGGCTGCGGTCCTCGATCTCCTTGACCCGGCCCGGGATGGCGTCGTCGAAGCTCGGCCAGCCGCAGTGCGAGTCGAACTTCGTGTCGCTGGAGAACAGCTCCAGCCCGCAGGCGCGGCAGTGGTAGACCCCCTGGGTCTTCGTGTCCACGTACTCGCCCGTCCACGGGCGTTCGGTGCCGGCCTCCCGGAGAACGTGGAACTCCTCGGGGGTCAGTCGGACCCGCCACTCTTCGTCGGTACGGGGCAGCTCGTTGTCGTCAAGACTCACCCGTCAACGGTACGTCGAACGTCGGGGGCGTGGCATAAGGTCGCGGGATGGGTGGCACCAAGGCTGCGGCCGCCGAGGTCGAAGTAGCCGGGCACACCGTCCGGTTGAGCAGTCCGGATCGGGTGATCTTCCCGCAGCGGGGGTTCACCAAGGCGGACGTCTTCCACTACTACCTCGCGGTCGGCGACGGGATCATGCGCGCCCTGCGGGACCGCCCGACCACCCTGCAACGTTTCCCCGAGGGCGTCGAGGGCGAGGCCTTCTTTCAGAAGCGGGTGCCCACCCGGGGGGTGCCGCCCTGGGTGACGACCGCCCAGATCACCTTCCCGAGCGGTCGGAGCGCCGCGGAGCTCTGCCCGGCCGACCTGGCGCACGTGGCCTGGGCGGCGCAGATGGGCACCATCGTTTTCCACCCGTGGCCCGTGCGAGCCGCCGACGTCGACCGCCCCGACGAGCTGCGCATCGACCTGGACCCGCAGCCCGGCACCGACTTCGCCGACGCCGCGCGGGCCGCCGGCGAGGTCCGCGCGCTCCTCGACGAGCTGGGCGCGACCGGCTGGCCGAAAACCTCCGGCGGTCGGGGCGTGCACGTCTACCTGCGCATCCAACCCCGCTGGACGTTCACCGAGGTGCGCCGGGCCACCATCGCGCTGGCCCGGGAGGTGGAACGCCGCAACCCCGACCTGGTCACCACCGCCTGGTGGAAGGAGGAGCGCGGCACCCGGGTCTTCGTCGACTTCAACCAGATGGCGCGCGACCGCACGATCGCCTGCGCGTACTCGCTGCGGGCCAACGCGCGGGCCACCGTCTCCACCCCGGTCACCTGGGACGAGCTACCCGACGTCGACCCGGACGACTTCGACCTGCGCACCGTGCCGGCCCGGTTGGCCGAGCGAGGTGACCCGCACGCCGGGATCGACGACGCACCGTGGGACATCACCCCGCTGCTGGAGTGGGCCGAGCGCGACGCCGCCGCCGGCCAGGGCGACCTGCCGTACCCGCCGGACCACCCGAAGATGCCCGGCGAACCCAAGCGGGTCCAGCCCAGCCGCGCCAAGCGCACCCCCGACGAGAGCTGACCAGCCGCTGTTGTCGCAGCTACGACTTGGCCGTCCACGCCAGGAACCTGTCGAACAGCTCCCGTGGGTCGGGTCCCGGCTCGGGGTTGAGCTGGTAGAGGTCGGCCGTCGCGTCGAAGAGCTGGCTCGCCATGTAGATCGACAGTGCCACCTGGTCGGTGCCGTACTCCACCCGTAGCAACATCCGGGCAAGCGCACACGGCCAGGCGGCGGCGCACACCCGACAGAGCCACGACGGCCGGCGTGGTAGGTGCTGGTGCACCGGATGCAGAGCTTCAAGTGGGTGAGGGCAGTGACGGCTATTCGGCGTGGTCATACGTCAATCGTGGCGTCAGCTATTGCCTCTGTCAACAGTCTGCGTAGTTGTCGCCGTATAGCGACTGCGCCACTGTCATCGTCAATGTGTGGACCTTGTTGGCGTGTCGGAGATTCGGGAGATGCTGGGAAATGTGTCCCGGCAGCGCGCGTCCGTGATCGCCAACCAACGGAACTTCCCCGAGCCGGTCGCCGTGCTCGCCATGGGCAAGGTCTGGCGGAGGTCGGACGTGGTGGCCTGGATCCGGGAGCACCGGCCGGAGTTGGCCGAGGGTTGACCCGGGCCTGATTGGGTCGCCCAGGGCGCTTCGCGCGGCCGTTTTTGTCGTACACCTGTTCTAGAGTTTGCCTGTGATCGATGAGTTGGCGCGGGCGGAGGGTGCGGTGGCGGCCTGCGCCGACGCCCCGGCCTGGGCCCTCTCTGATCACGATCTGATCGCGGTGCTCGATGCCACGCACCGGTTGCAGCAGCGGCTGGCGGCGGTGCAGCTGGCGGCGGTCCGCGAGTTGGACGGTCGGGGCACAGCAGTGGCGCAGGGTGCCTCCTCGACGGCTGTGTGGTTGCGCCACCGCCTGCGCCTCGACGTCGCCGCAGCGCGTCGGCTGGTCGGCCTCGCAGCCTCGCTCGACGTGGCCCCGCCCGCCGTGCGCGACGCCCTGGCGAGCGCGGCGGTCACCGTCGAGCAGGCCCGGGTCATCGCCGACACGGCCGCCACGGTGTCTGCGGCGGCCGGCGCCGAGGTGACCGACAAGGCCGTCGGTGTGCTGGTGGAGTGGGCCGGGCAGTTCGAGCCGGCAGTGCTGCGCCGGTTGGGTGCCCGGATTCTCGACCATGTGGCGCCCGACCTCGCCGAGGCCGCCGCCGCGGCGGCCCTGGCCGCCGAGGCCGCCCGCGCGGCCCGCGACCGGCACGTCACGATTTCCGAGCAGACCGGCGGGTGCCTGCGACTCAGTGGCATCCTCGACGCCGAGACCGCCGGCCTGCTGCGCGCCGCCATCGACCCGCTGAGCGCACCCGCCGGCCCCGACGACGCTCGCGGAGCCGGTCAGCGCCGCCACGACGCCTTCGCCGACGTGTGCCGCCTCGCGCTGGGCACCGGCGAGGTACCTGACAGCGGCGGCGACCCCGCCCAGGTCGTTATTACCGCCAGTTATGACGCGTTGGCTGCTCAGGTGGGCGCCGGGACGCTCGACATCGGCCTTCAGCTCACCCCCGACACCGTGCGCCGGCTCGCCTGCGACGCGGCCGTGCTGCCCGCCGTGCTCGGCGGCGCGGGCCAGGTCCTCGACGTGGGCCGGCAACGCCGCCTGATCGCGGGGCCGCTGCGGCGGGCACTGGTGTTGCGCGACGGCGGCTGCGCCTTCCCCGGCTGCGACCGGCCGGCGCGCTGGTGCGCCGCGCACCACATCCGGCACTGGGCCGACGGTGGCCCGACCAGCCTCGACAACGCGGTGCTGCTCTGCGGCCACCATCACCGGCACATCCACCAGGCCGACTGGGTGGTTCGGCTGGGTGACGACCGCCACCCGGAGTTCATCCCGCCGGCCTGGCTCGACCCCGACCAACTCCCGCGCCGCAACCACTACCACCGACGGACGTAGGCCGATCCGCGCCGGCCGAGACAGTTGACGTTGTCGATATTCTGCAGAGGCTCGTCGGGGGAGGGTCGCTGATGCTCAAGGACGTCACGTCGATACGCGTGATCGCCTACTTCCCGTGTCAGATGTCCGCCGAAACCGGGTCCCGGCGCGACGTGCCGGCGGGATGGCACGTCACCGACGGCCTCGACGACCTCGCCCTGCAGCCTTACGGTCAACGGCTGCTCGACGAGCTGCTGGGCAGCATGCCCCGGCCCACCGTGGAGATCAGTGGTGGCTCGGAGGTCCTGCGGATGGCCGGCGAGGAGGTCGACGCCTCCCTGCTGCCCACCACGAGCGCTGGCGCGTGGCAGGTGGTCTCGGCCCGGATCAGCCTCTGGAACGTCGACTGTGGTCTGTTGTGCGTCACCTACGAGCTGCCGGACGGCATCCTCGGTGTCACCGACGACGTGGTCGCCGACGTTGCCCCGCCGGTGCAGCGGATGGTGCCCGCGGTGACCCGGCTGCTGCGAGCCGTCCTGCCGGCGCCGGTCGGGGCGGACGAGGTGTTCGTCCTCTGGGCCAACACCACTTTCGCCATCCGGGTGGACCCGGGCTGCGATCCGGCGCGGCGGCGGGCCATCGCCGAGGAGCTGACCCCGGACGGCGTGGACTGCACGCCCGACGGGGCGAGGGACGGCGTGTTGCGGGTCGGTTCGCACACCACGGCGGTGGTCAGTGACTTCGGGTCCCGTACGGGCCTGCTGTTGTCGCGGTTGACCGGTGTTCATCACGTCTGCTGGGCGGCGGCCCTGCGCTACGACGCGGTGCTGTCGGCGGAGCTGTCCCAGATCGACCCGGGGCGTGCCGACGTCTCGATGAGCGTTCTCGAAGAGCAGGCCAAGCGCATCCTCACCGGTTACCACCGCATCCGCCTGTTCCGGCTCGGATATTCGTCGGTGGAGGCGCACCTCGACGCGGCCGGTGGCACGGTGTGGAACGCCCTGGAGCAGCAGTGGAAGTTTCGTTTTGTCCTCGCCACGCTGGATGAGCGGCTCGACTTCGTCCGAACGTTGCACCAGCAACTGGTCGGCCGGCTCCAGGACCGCCGTTCCCGCCTGCTCAACGAGCTGGTTCTGGCTTTCACCTTCCTCAACATCTTCGCCATCGTGCTCGCCGCCCTGACCTTCGTGGCGTTGCCGAGCCTCGACGCGGGGCTCCTGGCCTCGATGATCGGGCTGGTGATGCTCCTCGTGAACCTGAGCGCGTACCTCGCCTTCCGGCGGAAGATCAACGACCCGGGGCGGAACCTGCGCGCCTGAGCCGGACAGCGCCGCCGGCTGTCGGACCCGGGGTTTAGCCTGCCGGCATGACGAGCGCCGAGCTGGATGAGCTGATCGTCGCGGACGCCGACGCCCTGCGCGTGTGGTTGTCGGCCCACCACGCCACGTCGCCCGGCGTCTGGCTCGCGCTGACCAGGAAGGGTGGCACGGTCACGACGCTGACCTGGCAGCAGACGGTCGACGAGGGCCTGTGCTTCGGCTGGATCGACGGGCAGGCCAGGAAACGCGACGAGGAGTCGTCCTGGATCCGGTTCACCCCGCGCCGGGCGCGCAGTTCCTGGTCCCAACGCAACGTGGCGAACGTGGCCCGGCTGGAGGAGCAGGGGCGGATGCAACCGTCGGGCCGCGCGGCGGTGGACGCAGCGAAGGCGGACGGACGGTGGGCCGCCGCCTACGCCCCGCCGTCCGAGGCCGAGGTGCCGGCCGACCTGCTCGCTGCCATCGCCGCCGAGCCCGCCGCCCAGGCGATGCTCGACGTCCTCACCAAGGCCAACCGGTTCGCTCTCATCCATCGGCTCAATGCCGTCAAGCGCATCGAGACCCGCGAACGCAAGATCGGCGAGTTCGTCGCCATGCTGGCCCGGCACGAGACCTTCTACCCCCAGAAGGCCAGGCCGGCCGCCGGGCCGACGCTGCCGTCAGTCGGCGCGGGCCTCAAGGAAACCGATTGACTTTCGATAGGTAACGAGCGAAACTCGGTGCATGGTTACTGAGCATCGAGCGGTTGCCGCTCTCCGAGTCTTCCTCGTGGTGCTGTTCGGGGTCCTGGTGGTGTTCCAGACCCTCTCGCTGCCCGGGCAGTTCAGGTACATGGCCGAGCAGTCGCCGCAGGACGCCCACCTCAGGTGGCCGGCGACCGCCGTGACGGTCTTCTGGGTGCTCTGCGTCCAGGTGGTCATCGTCGCGACCTGGCAGCTGCTCAGCCTGGTCAAGAACGACCGCATCTTCACCGAGGCGTCCCTCAAGTGGGTGGACGCGATCGTCTGGGCCATCGCCGCCGCCTGGGTGGTGCTGGTGGCGGTCTTCCTCTGGGTCGGGTTCAACGCGGACGACCCCGGGGTGCCACTGCTGCTGTTCCTGCTGACGGTGGGCGTCACCGTGCTGGGGCTCCTCATGGTGGTCATGCGGGCGCTGTTGCGGCAGGCCACCACCCTGCGGACCGACCTGGAAGCGGTGATCTGATGCCCATCGTCGTCCGCATCGACGTGGAGTTGGCCAAGCGCAAGATGAGCGTCGGAGAGTTCGCCGAGCGCGTCGGGCTCACCCCCGCCAACGTGGCGGTGCTGAAGAACGGCCGCGCCAAGGCGGTCCGCTTCAGCACCCTCGAAGCAATGTGCCGAGTGCTCGACTGCCAACCGGGTGATCTGCTGGAGTGGGTCGAGGAAGAAACCCCATGAGGTACGTCCTGGTCGTCGGCGTCGTCCTCTCGGTAGCGCTCGGCATCACCGTCGTGGTGCTCGGCGGGGCCGACGACTCCCCGGGACTGCAGCTCATCGGCGTCGTGCTGGTGCTCTGCGCGGTGGTCTTCGGCATCCGCAACCGTCGAGGCCGCAACTAACCGTCCCGCCCCGACCAACTCTCTCCGTAGTAACGATCATGTAACGGGCGCGAACCTTTCCCGGTAGGTGGCCTGTCTTGATGGTCGTCGGCCCGCCAGGGCCAGGGGAGGCGTCGGATGAAGCTGGTGTGGAGGCGGGCCCGCGAGGCGCGAGGGTTGCTGGTCGCGGCGGTGATCGCTGCCCTCGTCGCCGTCGCGTTGGTCACTGGGCTGTCCGACTACAACCGTCGGGCGGTGGACGCCGGGCAGCGGGCACTGGTCGCCGCCTCACCCGCCGAGGAGCGCGGCCTTCTGGTCAGCGGCTCGGGTGGGCGGGACGCGGCCGAGTTCGCCACCCGTGACAAGGCGGTCCGAGCCGAGTTCGCCACCGGGCTCGGCGGCGTCCCGGTCAGTGTCACCGCCGCCCGTTACGGCACCGGCCGGGAACTGACCGGCGATCTCGGGCAGATCCCGCGTACGGCCGACGAACCGGTCTTCGCGAACCTGGCCACGTTCGCCGACCTCGCCAGTCACGCGGAGCTGACCAGCGGAGCCTGGCCCAGCCCCGGAGCGAACCCCGTCCAGGTGAGCCTGCCCGAGCGGGTCGCCGGCGCCCTCGGCCTGACCGTCGGCGAACGCGTCCCGGTGCGCGACCGGGCCACGGAACGACGCGGGGAGTTGGTGCTCGCCGGCACCTGGCGGCCCCGCGACCCGGCGGACGCGTACTGGCTGCTGGCCCCCGGCGTGGGGGCGGGCAGCGCCGGTTCCGGCACCTCGTACGGGCCGTTCACGCTCGACCCGGCCGACTTCGCGGCCACCTTCCCGGGCTCGGTGTCGGCGTCCTGGCTGGCCCAACCGGACCTCGGTGCCGTCGACACCGCCGACCTGCCCGCCGTTCGGAAAGCCCTCACCGAGGCGGTCACCGCAGTGCCCGAGGCCGCCCAACTGGGCAGCTCCGGGCAGACGGTGACCAAGATGGCGCAGCTGCTGGACCGGATCGGCCGCGCCGACCTGGTGGGTCGCTCGTCGCTGGCCACCCCGCTGCTGCTCATCCTGGTGCTCGCCGGGTACGCGCTGGTGCTGGTCGCCGCGCTGCTGCACGAGGACCGCCGCCCACAGACCGCGCTGCTGCGCGCCCGCGGCGCCGCCCGTCGGCAGTTGGCCGGCCTGGCCGCCCGCGAGGCGACCCTGGTGGTCGCCCCGGCCGCCGTGCTCGGTCCGCTGATCGCCGGTGAGGCGTTGCGGTACATCCGACCCGGCGGGTCGGGTGACCTCTACACCGCCGGCGGCAACACCACACTGGTCTGGGCGGCGGCAGCGGCCACCGCGGCCGGCTGCCTCGTCGCCATGGTCCTTCCGACGCTGCGCGGCGCCGGGACGTACGTCGCTGACATGGCGGCCCGATCCCGGCCGAACCGGGCCGCGAGCGTCCAACGCGCCAGCGTCGACCTGGTGCTCGTGGCGCTCGCCGTGCTCGCCTGGGTGCAGCTACGCCGGTACGCCTCCCCGCTGGCCGGCTCGGGTGGACAGCTCGGGCTCGACCCGCTGCTGGTCGCCGCCCCGACGCTCGGCGTGCTGGCCGGTGCCGTGCTGGCGTTGCGGGTGCTCCCGCCGCTCACCCGGTTCGCGGAGCGGTTCGTCGACCGACGTCCCTGGACCGCCACCATGTTCGGCATGTGGCAGGCCGGCCGGCGTCCGCACGCCGGCCCGGTGCTGCTGCTCGCCCTCGCCGTCGGCGGCAGCACTCTGGCCTGGTCGCTGATCAGCACCGGCGAGCGGTCCCAGGTCGAACAGGCCGGCCACACGGTCGGCGCCGACCTCCGGGTGACCGAACGGACCGGGGGCGCCCCACCGACCCGGGCCGGTGAACTCGCCGCGCTGCCGAGCGTGGACCGGGTACTGCCGGCGTGGCGCGACGAGATCCGGGTCGGGCGGGAGAACCTGCCGGCGACAGTGATCGGTGTCGACCCGGCCAGCGCCCCGGGCGTCGTCCGGCTCGCCGACCGCCTCGGCGACGGATCGGCGGCGGAGCAGTACCGGAAGATGGTCGACGCGCGGGGAGAGCGCGCCGGCGTCGAACTGCCCGCCGGCGCGCGTGAGATCGCCGGCACGATCCGTACCCCGGTGAGCGACGCCGCCCGGTCGGTGAAGGTCGCGGTGACGCTGCTGTTGACCACCCCCGACGGGCTCGCTTTGCGGCTGCCGGTGGCCAACGCCGACGGCGACGGCCGGGCCACCCCGTTCACCGCGCGACTGCCCGACATGGGCGGGGCGCGGCTGCGGCTGGCCGGCTTCGAAGCCGACGGCGGACTGGCGGCCGGCAACGCCTACCGGCTCCAGGTGGACGGGTTGGCGGTGGTCGACGCCGACGGCACGACCCGACCCGCCGACCTGACCGGCGACTGGATGCTGACGGCCCCCGGCGTGGAGTCCACGCCGGTCCGGACCACCGCTGCCGGCTTCGCCGCCGTCCACCCCGTGGAGGTGATTCCCGGCGGGCAGTTCGCGTACCAGCCGCCCACCCGGTTCTCCGTCGTGGCGGGCGGGGAGAGCAAGCCCGCACCGGTGCTGATGACCCCCCAGGTACGTGAAGCCCTGAGCCTGAACGTCGGCGACACCGTCGACCTCACGCTCCCCGGGGTGACGATGCCGGTGCACCTGGTCGGCGAGCTGAGCGCCGTGCCGACGACCAGCACCGCCGCCGGCGTGCTGTTGGACCTGCCGGCTGCGGTCGACGCGATGATCCGGAGCAGCGGCGCGGTGCGACCCGTACCGGAATGGTGGGTCGGCGCCGCCGACGCGAACGCCGCCGCCCAGGCGGTCAGCGCGCTCCCGGGCGTCACAGTGCTCAACCGGGAGGCGGTCATCGAGGCGGCCGCCGACGACCCGTACTGGCGCGGCTCGCGTACCGGCATGCTCGCCGCCGCGCTCGGCGCGGTGCTCCTCGCCCTCGTCGGCCTGGTGGTGGACGTGTGGGCCACCGCCCGGCGTCGGCTCGGCGAGTTCGCGGTCCTGCACACCCTCGGCGCCACGCCCCGGCTGATGGCCCGGGCGCTGCTCGCCGAACAGACGTTCCTCGCCGGCATCGGCGTGGGCGTCGGGCTGTTACTCGGCACTGCGGTCGGCGCGACGATGGCCCCACTGGTCATCCTCACCCCGGCCGCCGGTCGGCCGACACCCCCGGCGGCGTTCGTGCTGCCCTGGGTGCCGATCGGCCTGACCGCTGTCGGTCTGCTGCTGGCGGCGCTCGCCTTCAGCGCGTTCATCGCCGCAGGCATCCGTCAGCGGGTGGCGGCGGTTCAGCTGCGAATCGGGGGAGAACGATGAGCGTCGGGGCGGCCGTCCGGCGGGTCCGGGCGTACGGGGGGCAGTTCCTGCTGCTGGCGGTGCTGACCCTGGTGGTCACGCTGCTGATCAGCGGAGTGCCCCGGCTGGTCAACCGGCTCGCCGAACAGGGGCTGCGAGCACAGCTCACCAGCGAGCCGGCCGCGCGCCGGGACATCTCGTACACCACCAGCCTTGAGCCCGCGACGTCGCGGCGGACGGCGATGGGCGACGCCGCCGAGCGGTTCGACGCCCTGGCCGCGGAGATGCCACCGCCGGTGCGTTCGGCGGTGACCGAGCGGTGGTACAGCGCCGAGACCGCCCAGGCCCGCGTGGTCGGGCCGGACCTGGCGGCCCGCAACCTGCTGGTCGACATGGGCCTGCGGGCCATGCCCGACATTCAGGGAGCGAGCACCCTCGTCGAGGGGACCTGGCCGAGCGAGACGTACGTTCCCGACCGGCCGATCGAGGTGGCGCTCGACGTCGACGTGGCCGGCAAGCTCAACCTGCGCGCCGGCAGCCAACTGCGCATCGGCCGAACCGACGAAAAGGGCAGACTCGTCGACGGTGTCCCGTTGACGGTGTCCGGGCTGTTCCGCCCCGTCGACCGCGCGAACGGCATCTGGGACGGGCTCCCACAACTACTGCGGATCATCGAACCGCAGGGTGATGGCCAGCCGTTCGTCATCGTCGGCGTCGTCGCGCAGTCGCCCTTCAACAAGCGGGCCGCGGAGGGCTGGGCGATCCAGTCCACCTGGCGGTACCGACTGGGGGTCGACCGGATCGACGCACGTGAGCTGGACCAGATGATCGACGGCCTGCAGGTGATGCAGCGCAACAAGCCGCCGGGGCTCAGCCTGACCCAGGGCGTCGACGTCCCGTTGCGCGCGTTCGCCGCCCAGATCGACGCCGTCCGGACACTGCTCGCGGTGATCGCGGCCGGCGTCCTGGCCACCCTGGCGGGGCTCATCGTGCTCGCGGCCAGTCTCGCCACCAGACGGCGTCGCTCGGAGTTCGCGTTGCTGCGTGCCCGTGGCGGCGGGGCCACCGCCGGCGCCCGGCGTAGCCTCGCCGAATCGGTGCTGGTGGTCCCGATCGCCGCCGTGCTGGGCTGGTGGCTGGGCACGCTGTTCCCCGGCGACCCCGACCCGACCACGCCGTACCTTGTCGCGGCGACCGTGCTGGTGACACTCGCGCTGCCGGTGGCGACGCTGGCCGTACCGGCCGGCGCAGCGGCTCGTCGGGACCTGATCCGGGTGCGCCCGTCGGCCCGTCGACTCACCGCCGAGGTCTCCCTGCTGCTCCTGGCCGGGCTCGCGGCGGTGCTGCTGCGTCGGCGTGGCCTGACCCTCGGAGAGGTGGACCCGCTCCTGGTGTCGGTGCCGGTGCTCCTGGCGATCGCGGCGGCGGTGCTGGCGCTGCGCGCGTACCCCTGGCCGTTGTTGCTGGTCAGCCGGCTTGCCGCGCGGACCCGGGGCAGCGTGGCCTTCCTCGGAACGGCCCGCGCCGGACGCTCGGCGGTCGCCGCCCCGCTGGTCGTGGTGGTGTTGGCCATCGGCACCGCGGCGTTCTGCGCGGTCGTCGCCGCCGGCGTCGACGCCAGCCGGGAACGGGCCGCCGCGCAGATCGTGCCCGCCGACGCGGTGATCCGCGGGGAGCGCTTCGCACCCGACACCATCGACGAGCTGGGCCGCCTGCCGGGGGTCCGGGCCGTCACCCGGGTGCTGTACGAGGACGACGAGCGGTTCGCGTCCGACGAGGCCGGCACCGACGCCTTCATCGAGCAGACGGACGTGCTGCTGGTCGACGGCTCGGGGTTGGACAAGGTGGCCCGCGAATCGCAGGTGGACGTGTCGGTTCCGGCCGCGCTGCGCACCGCCGCGCCCGGCCCGGGACCGCTGCCGGCGATCGTCTCACCGGCGGTCGCCGCCGACCTGGCCAAGGCCGGGCTGGCCGACTCGGCCTTCATCTCGGTGCAGGGCCAGAGGTACGGGTTCCGGGTGGCCGGCACCGCCGACGGTTTCCCGATGCTGGCGGCGAACGCCAGCCGGTTCGTGATCCTGCCCTGGCAGGCCCTGCCGACGCGGAACACCACACCCGTGCCGACCAGCCTGCTGATCGCCGGGAACTCGCTGGACGCCGAGGCGCTGCGCGTCGCCGGCGACCAGGGGCAGGAGCGCTACCAGCGGGACGGCACGGTCACCGGTCGGGAACGGCTGATCGGGGTCACCGTCGACACCCGGGCTGACGTACGCCGGGACCTTGGCGAGGGCGGCGCGAACGGGGTGCTGGCCTTCGGTTTCGTGGCCGGGGCCGTCGGCGGCACCGTGCTCGGGCTGTTGGCCATCGCGTTCACAGTGCTGGCCGGAGCGCGCGCCCGAGGTCAGGTGCTGTCCCGACTTCGTACCCTCGGCCTGTCCCGCCGGCAGTGGCGAGGGCTGCTGCTTGTCGAGTTGACCCCGCTGGTCGCGGTGTCGGTGCTGACCGGCGCGTTGGTCGGTGCGGTACTGCCCCTGCTGCTCAACCCGGTGCTCGGCCTGTCCGCGTTCACCAGTGGTGTGCCGGTCCGGGTGGCTTTCGAGCCCAGACTGGTCGCCGCGGTGCTCGCGCTCGGGGCGGTCGCCCTCGGCTTCGCGGTCGCCGTCGAGGCCCTGAACAACCGCCGGTTGCGCCTCGGAGAGGTGCTTCGGCTCGGAGAGGAGAGCTGAGATGACCGCTACCGCCCAAACTCCACTGGTGCCTGACCTGGCCGCCCTGCAACAGCGGGCAGCGCAACGCGCCGCCGAGCGGGCCGGCGGGCAGGACCGCCTTCGCGGGCACATCGTCTGCGACGGCCTGGTGCGCATCTTCAAGACCGAGGGGGTGGAGGTGGTCGCCCTGCAGGGGCTCGACCTGGTCATCGACCGGGGCGAGCTGGTGGCGATCGTCGGTGCCTCCGGTTCGGGCAAGTCGACCCTGCTCAACATCCTCTCCGGCCTGGACACCCCGACCGCCGGCATCGCCCGGGTGGCCGACTACGACCTGCTCTCGCTCTCGGCGAAGCGACGGCTGAGCTACCGCCGGCAACTGGTCGGGTTCGTCTGGCAGCAGACCGGCCGCAATCTGCTGCCGTACCTCAACGCGCTGGAGAACGTCGAGCTGCCGATGCAGTTGGCCGGCAGGCGCAGCAGCAAGGCCCGCCGGGCGCGGGCCCGGGAACTGCTCGACCTGGTCGGTGTGGGCTACTGCGCCGACCGGCGCCCCGGGCAGCTCAGCGGTGGCGAGCAGCAGCGGGTCGCGGTGGCGGTGGCGGTGGCCAACGACCCGGAGGTGCTCTTCGCCGACGAGCCGACCGGTGAGCTGGACGAGGCGACCGGCGCTGAGGTCTTCGCGGCGCTGCGCACCATCAACGCGGAACTGGGCGTGACCATCGTGGTCGTCACCCACGACCACGCCGTGGCCACGCAGGTCCGTCGGACCGTCGCGATCCGCGACGGCCGGACCGCCTCCGAGGTACGCCGGACCGCGCGGATCGACGCGGACGGCAACACCGAGCTGGTCAGCGAGGAGTACGCGGTGCTGGACCGCAACGGTCGGATGCAGTTGCCGGCGGCGTTCGTCGACGCGCTCTCGCTGAAGGAGCGGGTCCGGCTCGACCTGGAACCGGACCATGTGCAGGTACGGCCCGGCGACCGGGCCTCGGACGAGCGGGGGGCACGGGCATGAGCCGGCAGAACATGGTGGTGACCGGCGCGGCCGGGTTCGGCGGTGCGCCCGGTGTGCACCCCGACGAGGTGGTCCGAGTCAGTGGGGTGAGCCGGACCTTCGGTCGGGGCGAGCACGCCGTGCACGCCGTGCGGGACGTGTCGTTCAGCGCCGACCGGGGCGAGCTGGTCGCCATCCGGGGTCGGTCCGGGGCCGGCAAAACCACGTTGCTGAACCTGATCGGCGGGCTGGACCGACCGGACGGCGGCCAGGTCGTGGTGGCCGGGCACGAGGTGACCTCCGCCGGGGAGGCAGAGCTGCTGCGGCTGCGCCGGGGGACCGTCGGTTTCGTGTTCCAGACCTTCGGACTGGTGCCGATCCTCTCCGCCGCCGAGAACGTGGGAGTGCCGTTGCGGCTGGCCCAGGTGCCGGCCGCGGAGCGGGAGGAGCGCGTCGCGGTGCTGCTGGAGCTGGTCGGCCTGGGCGGGCACGCCGCGCAGCGCCCGTACGAACTCTCCGGCGGGCAGCAGCAGCGGGTCGCGGTGGCCCGCGCGTTGGCCAACGAGCCGGACCTGCTCATCGCCGACGAGCCCACCGGTCAGCTCGACTCGGAGACCGGCCGGTCCATCATGGACCTGCTGCGTGCGGTGGTGCACGCCCGCGGCATGACGGCCCTGGTGGCCACGCACGACCCGGCCCTGATCGACCTCGCCGACCGGGTGCTGGTCCTGCGCGACGGCCGCCTGGTCGACGGCTGACCCTGCCAGGCAGTGGCCTGCGCGGCTCGCTGTGGAGCTGATGTCGTAAACGAATCGCCAGGGGTGACTCGTCTACGACATCAGCTCCACAGCGTTTGTACTGACGAGGGAGTTCCCCTACCGCGTCTGGCCATGGCCGGGCGGGCGCGACGCCGGGTCAGAGCGCGAGCTTCATGCCCTCGTGGCTGGCGACGAAGCCGAGGCGCAGGTAGAAGCGGTGCGCGTCCTCGCGGGTCTTGTCGGTGGTGAGCTGCACCAGCGCGCAGCCACGCTCGCGAGCCTGGTCGACGGCCCAGGTCATCAACTGTCGGCCCAGGCCCTGACCACGCCGGTCGGAACGGACCCGGACCGACTCGATCAGCGACCGCTCGGCGCCGTGCCGGCCGAGGCCGGGGATGTAGGTGATCTGGAGGCAGCCGACGAGATCACCGCCCTGCTCGGCGACGATCAGCGCGTTGCGCGGGTCGGCGGTGATGTCCGCGAACGCTCGCTCGTACGCCTCGTCCACCTCGGTGAAGTCGCGGGCCTTGCCCAGCACGTCGTCGGCGAGCAGGGCGATGACGGCGGGCAGGTCGGCCCGGACCGCCACTCGGAAGATCACGTCACTCATCCGGCGAGAATCTCACAGCGCCGGGAATGCGAATCGGCCTGTGGGTGGGGGCGCCGCTCAATTTCGGTCGATTCGCCATCCTTCGATCCATCGCATCGCACATATTTTCACCGTTCTTGGATGACTTTCGATGCATCCGACGTCCACACGGTGAAGCCAATTGATGGACCATATTGATGATTCTTACCCATGGTGTTGGGGTCGAACCCTCTGTAGCGTGTGCCGAACATTCGTTGATCACTTTGCCTCACGGGGGTTTGGCAGTGCCGTCGACTCGTTCTGTTTGGCGTGCGTCCACTGTGGTCGGCGCACTGTTGGCGTCAGTCCTTCATGTGGTCGGGCAGCCTGATCGCGCCGCCGCCGAGCAGCCGGATTCCTGTGCGGTCAGGGTGTCGCCGACAGCCGAGTCGGAGCGCGCCGCCCAAGCCTTGGCAGAGTCGTGTGACACGTCCGTCGAGGTGCTCGCGGCGGCAACGGAGACGACCAAGGTCTTCGCCCAGCCGTCCGGTGACTTCACCTTCGAGGCGTGGGCCGAGCCGCGTTGGACCAAGCGAAACGGGTCCTGGCGGCAGATCGACACGATGCTGGCGGTGGGCGCCGACGGCCTCGTGCGCCCCGTCGCGTCGACGGCCGACGTGGTGTTCTCGACCGGTGGGGTGGGCCCGTTCGCCACCATGACCGGCGCCGGCACCACCTTCTCGCTCGGCTGGCCGAGCCCGCTTCCGGCGGGCGTCATCGACCGGGACACGATCACGTACCCCAACGTCCTGCCCGACGTCGATCTGGTCGTCCGCGCCGAGAAGTCGGGGTTCTCCCACCTGCTCGTGGTGAAGACCGCAGCCGCGGCGAAGAACCCGGCGGTTCGTGAGACGCGCTACGTCGTGGGCGGCTCCGCTGACGTGGCAGCCGGGCGCGGGGGAGTCGTCATCTCCGGTCCCGACGGAGTGCTCGCCGCGGCACCGCCAGCGCTGGCCTGGGATTCGGCTCCGTCGCCCGTGTCGTCAGGGGCTCGGCGGGCGGGGCTCGGTTCGTCGAGCGATGCGCGTTCGCCGGGTGCGCGCTCCAGCGTCCGCGGCCCGGCCGAGACCGCTGCTGTCACTCCGGTCTCGGTACGAGTCGACGACACGACCATGACGGTGGCCGCAGCTCCGGAACTGCTGGCCAGTGACCACTTTCCGATCTTCATCGACCCTGCCTACGACAAGAAGCCGTCTCGATGGGCACCGGTGAACGACTCGAACCCCGGCACGGCGTGGACCTCCGGATCGGCCTGGCCCCGGGAGATCGTGCGGGTTGGGTCCAACTGGGACGACTACGGCGACATCTGGCGGTCACACTTCCAGTTCGACACCACGGCTCTCGCCGGCAAGCGAATCACCGGCACGCCGAGCGTCGACGCGTACGCCGTGCACTCGGGTGACTGCGCCGGCGAGTCGGTCGGCCTCTGGCAGACGGGAAACCTGTCCAGCTACACCAACAGTTGGGACGGGATGGCGGGCCGTTGGATGCACGGCGGCGCCCTGCAGACGAAGTCGGTCAAGGCCAACGGCAGCAGTTGCGGCCAGTCGGCCAACTGGGTGGCGTTCAACGCGGCGGCGATCAGGGAGAAGATCCAGGACAACGCCGACGACGGACTGTCGGCGATGACGTTCGGTCTGCGGATGGGCACCGAGAGCGGCGGCCGCTGGGCGAAGTTCGACCCGAGCAACGTGAAGATGGTCGCGAGCTATCAGCACAAGCCGACATCTCCGGTTGCGATTCGAACGGCTCCGGGCGGCAACTGCAGCAAGACCTCACCGGGTCCGTGGGTCAACGTCGCCACCCCGACGCTGTACGGGAAGGCCAGCGACGGCGACGGCTCGGTGAAGGTCGTCTTCGACCTGAACGGGCCGACGAGCCCGGCGGAGCACTTCTCCGCGTGGACCACGTCGGGCGCGGAGCGCGGCTGGGCCACCCCCACACTTGCCGAGGGTGACTACAACTGGCGGGTACGCGGGACGGACGAAACCGACCCCACCGGCTGGACCGGCCTGTGTTACTTCCGGGTGGACCGTACCGGCCCCACCACCCCGATCGTCACGCGCACCTCGGGGACCCCGACCGTCGGGCAACCGGTGACGCTCAGCTTCACCTCGTCCGACGCGCGGTCCGGGATGAAACAGTTCGCCTACGGCATCGGCGTCGACGCAAAGCAGACGTTCGTGGCTTCGACGGGCACGACGTCCATCACGTTCACCCCGGAGGCCGGCCGCACCGTCGTGTACGTGTGGGCGCAGGACAACGCCGGCAACTACTCCGCGAGGGCCGCCTTCAACTTCTTCACCGGCCGCATCACCGAGGCACAGAGCCAGGGCGCCTGGCGGCTCGACGGGGACGGCCTCGACGACTCTGGTGAGGGCCGTGACCTGGTACTCGGCAGCGGGGTCGGCTACGGACCAGACCGGAAGGGGAGCGCGAACGCCGCGTTGACCTTCAACAGCGCGGGCTGCGCGCAGGCGTCGCCGGCGGTCCGCACCGACGCCGAGTACACCGTCGCCGGTTGGGTGAACCTGGCCTCGAAGAATGGCAACAAGGCCATCGTCGCTCAGACCGGTTCCATCGCTTCCGCCTTTGTCCTCAGCTACAACGCCGACGTCGATCGGTGGCGTGTCTCGCTGACCAACGCCGACAGCTCCACCGTCACGTACGCGACGGCCGATGGGGCGGCTGCCGCCGTTGGCGTGTGGCAGCACGTCGCCGCCACCGTCGACCCCGTGGCGAAGGTCGTCCGCCTCTACGTCGGCGGCGCGCTCGCGGCGGAGAACGCCATCCCCTTCACGCCGTGGAACGCCAAGTCGCGGCTCCTGCTCGGTTGTGCCGGCGGCGCGTCCACGTCGTGGCACCACATGACCGGTTCGGTCGATCACGTCGGAGTCTGGCAAGGCCTGCTCTCCGAGGCGCAGATCGCCCGGGCGGCCACCGAGCTGCCCGCCGGTCAGGTCGGTAGGTGGCAGCTGCGTGGTGACGGTGTCGACTCGACCGGCTTCGCCCGGGACGCCACTGTCCCAGCGGACCTGACCTGGGTGGACGACCCATTCGGCCGGGTGGAGTCGGCGGCGCAGATGAACGGCAACCAGTGCCTCGGCACGGCCGGACCGGTGGTACGAACCGACGAATCGTTCACCGTCGCGACGTGGGTCAAACTGACCGATGTATCGGCAGGTACGCAGACCGCGCTCGGTCAGGACAACGAGCAGGTCAGCGGCTTTCTGCTGGGCACCAGACAGGCCAACGACGGCGCGCGGGTCTGGTCGATGGTCATGAAGGACACGAGCAGTGTGTCCTCAGGTTCGGTGACGGCCAAGGGCAGTGCCGCCGGCAGTTCCGGTAAGTGGACGCATCTGGCAGGCACGTATGACGCCACCAGCAAACGGCTGAGTCTGTACGTCAACGGGACGCTGGCCGAATCCGTGACGCGCAACGCCGCGGGCTGGCAGGCCAACGGGCCGTTGACGATCGGCTGCGGGCGCTACGACAGCAGGGTGGTCGACCGGATCAACGGCGCGGTCTCGGATGTGCGGGCATGGCGTGGAGCCCTGACCGCTGCCGACGTGGCCGCCGTGCACGGTGGTAACCCGGCGGTGAAGCTGGAGGGGATGTGGCCCCTGGACGGCCCGGCCAGCGACACGCCCACCTACCTGACCGACTGGTCCGGCAACGGCCGGGACCTCAGCATCACCGGCCCGTACGCCTGGACCCGCGATCGCGGTTTCGGTCGGGACGGAGCGCTCGGGCTCGAACTGGCCGAGGGTTCCTGCGCGGAAACGTCCGGACCGACGGTTCGCACGGACGCCTCGTTCACGGTCTCGGCATGGGTTGTGCTGGACCAGACGACCGGCCATCACTCGGTCGTCACGCAGATCGCCACCGCCGCTCCCGGCTTCTTCTTCGGATACAACCCGGGGCCCGACCGCTGGCACTTCGGGATGCCCTCCGCGTCCGGTGGCACTCCTACCTGGCACATCGCCGAATCGCGGCAGGCCCCGGAGCTCGGCAAGTGGACCCACCTGGCCGGCGTCTACGACCTGGCGAAGGGCAAGGTCCGTCTGTACGTCGACGGCGTGCTGCAGGACGAACAGGACGGCCCTTCCTCGCCCTGGATGGCGAGCGGCCCCACCCTCGTCGGATGTAACGGAAACGTGAGCGGTACCCGGTTCTCCCGGCTGGGCGGCGTCGTCGACGATGTCCGGCTCTGGACCTCCACAGTCGATCCGGACCGGATCGCTGATCTCGCAGCTGGCTGACCATCTCGGGGTGAGGGTGCGGCGGGACGCCGCGGGCCTCGCCATACCTGCCGACCTCCCTTGCACCCCTCGCCCGTCAGGAAGAGGCCATGCCGAATTCTCCCGCACTCCTTTCCCGTCCCCGACGGTTGATCGCCCTGAGCAGCATCGCGGTGCTGGTGGCGTCGACTCTCACGGTTCCCCAAGCCGCTCAGGCCTCCCAGGTGCCTTCCGGGGACCGCCCCGTCAAGGCCACCAAGGCGGAGACCGTCCGCCGGGTGCCGGTGGACCGGACCCCGCTTCCGGACGACGGCGGCAGGTGGGCGGGGCCGAAGCACGCGACCTGGCCGAAGGCGGGAGTGGCCACGCTGGCGGTCGCCGAGACGCGGCGCGAGCGGCAACTCGATGGCGATCGGCAGTCGGCGTCGGCGGTGCGGGGCCTCGCCGGTGGCTTACCGGTGACGGCC